>CALGVL010000288.1 GCA_937930165.1 uncultured Acetobacteraceae bacterium | reverse complement strand
CGCACGAACCAGTGGGCGAGCACGACACCGAGCTCCGCGTCGGGCCGCGCGGCCGCGCGGTCTACGTGACCGCGGCCGACAAGCAGCATGCGCTCGCCTGGATGAACCAGGGCTTCACCGAGGCGCTCCGCACGCCGGACTCGACGCTGATCTTCGTGACGCCGCAGCGGGCGCAGCAGATCCGCACCGACCAGATCGAGTGCATGGGCTGTCTCTCGGCTTGCGCCTTCTCGAACTGGTCGCAGAACGAGGAAGGCACGACCGGGCGGAAGGCCGATCCGCGCAGCTTCTGCATCCAGAAGACGCTGCAGGACATCAGCCATTCCGAATCGCTCGACCACAACCTGATGTTCGCCGGCCACGCCGCCTATCGCTTCGCCCAGGACCCGTTCTACTCGAACGGCTTCATCCCGACGGTGCGGCAGCTGGTGGAGCGGATCCTGACGGGGCGCTGAGCGCTCCGTCCCTCCCTCACAAGGGCCGCATCGGCCGGGCGATCGCCTCCTCCCGCGTCATCTGCCCCAGCGCGTTCCAGCCACGCTCGTATTGCGGCGGGATGCGCAGCGCCTCCGTCCGGCCGAGCGCCGCGGCGGCATGCAGCGGCCAGTAGGGGTCGCGCAGCAGGGCTCGGGCGAGCAGGATCAGGTCGGCCTTGCCTTCGTTCAGGATCGCCTGAGCCTGCTCGGGCTCGGTGATCATCCCTACCGCCGCCACCGCCAGGTCGGCCCCACGCCTCACCGCCTCCGCTCCCGGCACCTGGTAGCTGGGGCCGAGCGGGATCTTCTGGCGCGGATCCAGCCCGCCGGAAGACACGTCGATCATGTCCACCCCCAGCGCCTTCAGGCGGCGGCTGAGCTCCACCGTCTCCTCCGTCGTCCAGCCGCCCTCCACCCAGTCGGTGTGGGAGAGGCGGACGGACAGCGGCACTTCCTCCGGCAGGACGGCGCGGATCGCCTGGGCCGCCGCCAGCGTCAGGCGCGTGCGGCCCTCGAAATCGCCGCCCCAGCCATCATTGCGGTGGTTGGAGAGCGGCGAGAGGAATTGGTGCAGCAGATAGCCATGCGCCGAATGCAGCTCGACGAAGCGGTAGCCGGCCTCGACCGCCCGCCGGGCCGCGGCGGCGAAGGCGGCGATCACCGCTTCGATATCGGCCTCGGTCATGGCCCGCGGCTCGGCATAGTCGTCGAAGGGGAGGGCGCTCGGCCCCACCGGCACCCAGCCGGGCTCGGCCGGCCCATGCTCCCAGGGGGCGCGGCGGCTGGCCTTGCGGCCGGCATGGGCCAGCTGGATGCCGGGCACCGCGCCCATGGCGGCAATGCCGGCGGCGAGCCGCTGGTGCCCCGGCAACTGCGCATCCTCCCAGATCCCGAGATCGGCGGGGGTGATCCGCCCCTCAGGCACCACCGCGCTGGCCTCGGCAATCACCAGCCCGGCCCCGCCCACGGCGCGGGAGACCAGATGGGCGTAGTGCCATTCGGTCGGCCTGCCATCCTCGCCGCAGCAATACATGCACATGGGCGAGACGCCGATGCGGTTCCTCAGGGTCACGCCACGCAGGGTCAGGGGCGAAAAGAGATCGGTCACGAGATGGGTCTCCCGGTCGGGGTCGGGGCAGGGCTTGGGGCGGCGGCCGGTTCCCAGGGCGGCAGGCGGCCCAGCCGGTTCTCGAAGACCGCGAACCAGACGGGGGCGCCCGGCGGCGGCGGAAGAAGATAACCGTAAGCGTCGGCGGGGAAACGGGTGCGCGTCACCGCATCCAGCACATTGCCGCCAATCGCCTCCACCACGCCAGGGCGGACGGCCACGACGATGTCGCAATGCATCGGGCGGAAGCGCCCGCCATCCGCGGCGCGCTGCCGCCAGTCGGTGATCGGGGTGCGGCTGCGGTCGGCACAGAGCAGGTCGCCGGGCTGCGGCGCATACTCGCCGGGCGAGCGCGGGATGAAGGGTGCGGTGGCGGGGAAGCGCGCAGCGTCCTGGATCATCGCGTCCACATAGGTGGAATGGGCCGCGGAGGGGGGGAATTCGCGGATATCCACCCCGGCGGCGCGCATGACATAGCTGATGAAGGCGGCGGACCAGTAGGGCTCCTGCCACAGCGCCTCGCCTCCCGCCGCCCCCGCCAGCGCGGCGGCGTAGAGCGGGCGGTTGCGCGCCACCGCCCCCTCATCCTCCGGCACGGCGCGCCAATAGGCGAGGACGCGGGGGAAATTGACCGGATCGGTCTCGGCGCGGGTGGAGGGCGGGCGCCGGGCGGGGTCCAGTTCCACCCGGCCCCAGTCCTCCCATTCCGCCACTGCGATGCGCAGCATCCGTTCCCGCGCGGAGGGCGGATAGGACAGGGGGGGCTCTGGCAGCGGCGCGGCGCAGGCCGCCAGAAGAGCGAGGAGCGGCAGGGTGATTAAACCGGAACGACGCATGGCTGCCCCATAGCCCGGCCCGGCGCGGGATGCATCCACTCCCGGGCTTCCCGTGTTACAACCCCTGCATGACACAAGGCAGTGATCGCCCCCCCGAGGGCGGCCGGCTCTTCTTCCGGACCGAACTGTTCCAGGTTGACCGTGCCGGCGCCGGCCGGCGGCGCCGGCAACGGGTGACGCAGCGCACCACTGTCACGGAGCCGGCGCGGGAGATCCCGGTCCATGCCGAATGCGACGTGCTGGTGGTGGGCGGCGGCCCGGCCGGCACCGCCGCTGCCGTCGCCGCGGCCCGCCTCGGCGCCCGCACCCTGCTGCTGGAGCGGCACAACCATCTGGGCGGGCTCTCGACCGGCGGCCTGGTCATCTGGATCGACCGGATGACGGACTGGGAGGGCAAGCCCGTCATACGCGGCTTCGCCGAGGAGTTCCTCGGCCGTCTGCCGAAGGGGGCGATCTCCGGCCCGCCCCGCGAGGCCTGGGGCAGCCGCGATGCCGCCACCGCCGCCTGGTGGTCGCTGCGCACCGCCGCCTTCCATGGCATCGTCACCCACTCCCCCACCTGCGACCCGGAATGGATGAAGCTGACGGCGCAGGAGATGGTGCTGGAGGCCGGGGCGGAGCTTCTGTTCCACGCCTGGGGCGCCATGCCGGTGCTGGAAGGCGGCGCCGTCCGCGGCGCGGTCTTCGAGAGCAAACAGGGCCGTCGCGCCATCCTGGCCCGGGTGGTGGTGGACGCGACCGGGGACGGGGATCTCTTCCACCGCGCCGGCGCCGCCTCCTCCGAGGATATCGACGAGCGGGACATCCACCACTGCATCAACACCGCCTGGCTGTTCGGCGGGGTGGACATGCCCGCCTTCCTGCGCTGGCGGGCGGAGAAGCCGGCGGAGTTCTCCGAATTCATGCAGCGCGGCAAGGCGGCGATCGGGCTGTTCGACCGCGCCTTCGTCTCCTGGCGTGACGATGTGGCGCTGTTCATGGGGCCGCGGCTGGCCGGCTTCTCGGCTGTGGATGTGGACGACCAGACGGAGGTGGAGATCCGCAGCCACCGCCTGATGGTGCAGCACCTGGAATTCTACCGTGCCCATGCGCCGGGCTTCGGCGGGGCCTACCTGATGCTCTCCGCGCCGCAGCTCGGGGTGCGGCATGCCCGGCGGCTGGTGGGGGTGGGCGCGGTGACGCGGGAATGCTGGGACGGGCGGGTGCAGCCGGACGAGATCGGCGTCTCCCCCTCCCTTTCGCCGAAATTCCCCAATGTCTCGGTCGGCTATGGGGCGCTGGTGCCGGAACGGCTGGATGGGTTGCTGGCGCCGGGGCGGCACCTCTCCTGCGACCCGAGCAGCCACTCCTTCCTGCGGGAGATCCCGCAATGCTGGCTGACCGGCCAGGCGGCCGGGGTGGCGGCGGCGCTGGCGGCGAATGCCGGGGTCGAGCCGCGGGCGGTGCCGGTGCCGGAGATCCAGCGCGCCTTGCTACGGCAGGGAGTGCATCTGCGGGCGGCAGTGGCGGAGCGGGTGGCCTGAAAATCGTGTTCACATGAACGTGATTTCACCTTTTCGCCATACTCACGAGGGCGTGAAGAGAGTAGATTGTATGCGTTCAGGCGATGCCTTGGACGTCTCCTCCCGACGATCCCGTGGCGCATCCTGGGGATGGTTGCGGGTTTCGCACCTTGGGCCGGTGGGTCACGACCACCGGCCCCTTTTTTGTTTGGGCCGGGCACGGCGCGGCTATCCCGCC
>CALGVL010000287.1 GCA_937930165.1 uncultured Acetobacteraceae bacterium | reverse complement strand
CGCTGCTGCCGGCGGTAGCGGCGGGACTGTTCCTGGCAGCGCCGGAGGGGGCGGATACCGTCCCTCTCTCCTCCCTGCTCCTGCTGCTGGTGCCGCTCTTCCTGCAGGGCGTCGCGGGGGTGCATGCACGGCTCCGCGGCCATGCAGGACGGGTGCCGCTGCTGGCGCTGTTCTACCTGCTGCTGGTGCTGTTCCTGCAGCTCCTGGGCCCGGCCCTGGTAGGGCTTGGCCTCTATGACCAATTCCGGCGGCGCCCGGCGCCGCGACAGATCTGACGAAAGGCCCAGGCCATGATCGAAGTCATCCTCATGCAGCGGGTCCCCAAGCTGGGGCAGATGGGCGAGCTGGTGAAGGTCCGTCCCGGCTACGCCCGCAACT
The DNA here is from genome assembly GCA_937930165.1 of uncultured Acetobacteraceae bacterium. Taxonomy (GTDB): domain Bacteria; phylum Pseudomonadota; class Alphaproteobacteria; order Acetobacterales; family Acetobacteraceae; genus CALGVL01. The sequence goes on along the minus strand of CALGVL010000287.1, from coordinate 3,784 downwards.
ACCTGCTGCCGCAGGGCAAGGCGATCCGCGCCAGCAAGGAGAACCTGGCGCGCTTCGAGCAGGAGCGCGCGCAGCTCGAGGCGCAGAACCTGAAGCGCCGCGAGGAGGCCGAGCGGATCGCCGAGCGCGTCGCCGGCCTCTCCGTGGTCATCATCCGCTCCGCGGGCGAGAGCGGCAGCCTCTACGGCTCCGTCTCCGCGCGCGACATCGCCGATGCCTGCAAGGAGGCCGGCCTGACGGTGAGCCGCCAGCAGGTGCTGCTGGAGCATCCGATCAAGACGCTCGGCCTGATCACGGTGCAGGTGGAGCTGCATCCGGAGGTGCACATCCCCGTCACGGTGAATGTGGCGCGGAGCCCGGAGGAGGCCGAGAAGCAGGCCCGCGGCGAGGAGATCGCCCGCGAGGAGGAGCCGACCCTGGAGGAGGAGCTGCGGGCCGAGATCGGCGCGGCGATCGAGGAGCAGCGCTAGGTCGTTCCGGCTCGTCCGGCCGGTATATGGAAGGGGGCCGCAAGGCCCCCTTCGCAATTCAGCCCTTCGGGAAATCGTACAGTTCCGCCGGGTTCTCCACCAAGACCCGGTGACGCGCCGCCTCGTCCGGCACCCATTCGGCCAGCAGGTCGAACAGCACCGCGTCGTCCGGCTTCTTGTCCGCGGGCTCGGTCGGGTGTGGCCAGTCGCTGCCCCAGACCATGCGCTGCGGCGCCGCCTGGAAGAAGGCCTTTGCCACCGCCGTGCTGTCGGCATAGCCGGGCGGCCCCGCCTTGGTGTCCATATAGGCGCCGGAGAGCTTCACCCAGGTATTGCCCTTGTCGAGCAGCCGGCGGACCACGGCGAAGGCCGGATGCTCCACCCCCTGCGGCTGCGGCAGGCGGGCGCGGTGGTCGAAGACGATTCGGCTGGGCAGGCGCATGAATATGTCGCCGGCCTGGGCGATCTGGTCGCCCAGCATGTGTATCTGCACATGCCAGCCCATGGGGGCGACACGGCGGGACAGCGGCTCCACCATCTCGATCGTCGTGGCACCGGCCTGCACCAGGTTGAAACGGATGCCGCGCACGCCGGCCTCATGCATCCGCCGCAACTCGTCATCCGTGACGGAGGTGTCCACCACCCCGACCATGCGCACGTGCTCCAGCCCGCCGAGCTTCGGGATGAGGGCCAGATAGGCGCGGTTGTCGGTACCGTAGGTGGAAGGCTGCACCAGCACGCAGCGCGTGAGGCCGAGCCGGCGCTGCAGGGCCTTGTAGTCCTCGACCGAGGCTTCGGGCGGCTTCAGCACGGCGTTCGGCGCCACCGGGAAGCTCGAATCATAGATGTGGAAATGGCAGTCGGTGGCATTGGCCGGGGCGCGTAGCTTCGGCGCTTCGGTGCCGGCGGAGTGGCGGACCTGTTGTTGCTGTTGCGCACCGGCCGGGCTTGCGGCCGCTGCGCTTCCGGCGGCGAAGGCCGCCGCGCCGAGCAGCACCTGCCGGCGGTCCAGCATGGAATGGGTCATGGTGTCCCTCCCTCGCCCCGATCTCCGCGGGGCGCTCCGGGAGCCTAAAGTATTCTGGGCACGCATCACGCAGCGCACGGAGACGTGCACGGGACGCGGCGATCAGGCCGTAATGGGTGGAGGGCAGGCCCTCCTGGCCCTCATGTAAGCTGCCAGCCGAAACCCGGTTTGAACGAAGAAGGGGCGCAGCTCCTTGCGGAACCGCGCCCCCTTCCTTGTGCCCTGGCGGGCCGGCGGCTCAGGCCGCCTTGGCCATCCCGCGCAGCACGTAGTGCAGGATGCCGCCATTCTTGTAGTACTCGACCTCGTCGGCCGTATCGACGCGGCAGAGCACCTGCGTCCTGTCCACGCTGCCATTCGGCCGGTGGATCACGAGCTCAAGCTGCATCCGCGGCTTCAGCTCCTCCAGGCCGAGGATGTCGAGCACCTCCTCGCCGGTGATGCCGAGGCTCTTGCGGTCCTGGCCGTTCAGGAAGGTCAGCGGCAGCACACCCATGCCGACGAGATTGGAGCGGTGGATGCGCTCGAAGCTCTCGGCGATCACCGCCTTCACGCCCAGCAGGAAGGTGCCCTTCGCCGCCCAGTCGCGGGAGGAGCCGGTGCCGTATTCCTTGCCGCCGAAGACCACCAGCGGCACGCCCTCCTTCTTGTAGCGCATCGCCACGTCGTAGATCGGCGCCACATCGCCGGAGGGATAGTGCTTGCTGATGCCGCCCTCGATGCCCGGCACCATCTCGTTGCGGATGCGGATATTGGCGAAGGTGCCCCGCATCATCACTTCATGGTTGCCGCGGCGGGAGCCGTAGCTGTTGAAGTCCGCCTGCCGGACCTGGTGCTCCAGCAAATAGGCGCCGGCGGGCGAGTTCTTGCGGATGCTGCCGGCCGGGGAGATGTGGTCGGTGGTGATGGAATCGCCCAGCACCGCCAGCACCCGCGCGCCGCGCACGGATTCCAGCGGCTTCACCTCGGCCGTCATGCCCTCGAAATAGGGCGGGTTCTGGACATAGGTGGAGCCGCTGTTCCAGCGATAGGTGTCGCTGTCGGCCTCGACCCGGATCGCCTGCCACTGCTTCGGACCCTTGAAGACATCGGCATAGCGCTCCTGGAACATCTTGCGGCTCAGGACGCTGTTGATGATGTCCGACACTTCCTTCTGCGTCGGCCAGATGTCCTTCAGGTAGACCGGCTTGCCGTCCTTGCCCTCACCGATCGGCTCCTTGGTCAGGTCCTTGGTGATGGTGCCGGCCAGGCCATAGGCGACGACCAGCGGCGGGCTCGCCAGGTAGTTGGCGCGGACGTTCGCGTGGACGCGGCCCTCGAAATTCCGGTTGCCCGAGAGGACCGAAACGGCGACCAGCTTGTTGTTCTCGATCGCATCCACGATCGGGTCCGCCAGCGGGCCGCTGTTGCCGATGCAGGTGGTGCAGCCATAGCCGACGGTCTGGTAGCCGAGCTCGTCCAGATACTTCTGCAGGCCGGACTTCTCCAGATACTCCGTCACCACCTGGGAGCCGGGGGCGAGCGAGGTCTTCACCCAGGGCTTCACCTTCAGCCCCTTCTCCACCGCCTTCCGCGCCACCAGCCCGGCCGCAACCAGCACGGAGGGGTTGGAGGTGTTGGTGCAGGAGGTGATGGCGGAGATCACCACATCGCCGTGGCCGAGGTCGTAATCCGCGCCCTCGACCTTCACCCGCTTCGTGGCCTCGTCGCCCGGCACGCCCATGGTCCCGGCGGCGAGGTCCTTGGCGAAGGCGGCGGCGGCATTGGCCAGCGCCACCCGGTCCTGCGGCCGCTTCGGCCCGGCGAGGGACGGCTCGACGGTGGAGAGGTCCAGTTCCAACGTATCGGAGAAGACCGGCTCCGGGGCGTTGCTGTCGCGCCACAGGCCCTGCGCCTTGCAGTATTCCTCGACCAGCTTGATGCGGTGCTCGTCCCGGCCGGAGAGGCGCAGATAGTCGAGCGTGATCTGGTCCACCGGGAAGAAGCCGCAGGTGGCGCCGTATTCCGGGGCCATGTTGCCGATGGTGGCGCGGTCCGCCAGCGGCAGGTCGTCCAGGCCGGCGCCGTAGAATTCCACGAACTTCCCGACCACGCCCTTCTTGCGCAGCATCTGGGTGACGGTCAGCACCAGGTCGGTGGCGGTGACGCCCTCGCGCAGCTTGCCGGTCAGCTTGAAGCCGATCACGTCCGGGATCAGCATGGCGATGGGCTGGCCGAGCATGGCCGCCTCCGCCTCGATGCCGCCAACGCCCCAGCCCAGCACGCCCAGGCCGTTCACCATGGTGGT
>CALGVL010000286.1 GCA_937930165.1 uncultured Acetobacteraceae bacterium | reverse complement strand
CGGGAAGGCCATGTCCGGCGCGCCGATCATGATCGGCACGAACCAGTTGCCGAAGCCGCCGATCAGCGCCGGCATGATCACGAAGAACACCATGATCAGGCCATGCGCCGAGACCAGGACGTTCCACATCTGGCCGTTGCTGAAGAATTGCAGGCCGGGGGCCTGCAGTTCCATCCGCATCATCACTGACAGCGCAACGCCAATACAGGCGGCAACGGTAGCGAAGATCAGGTAGAGGGTGCCGATGTCCTTGTGGTTGGTGGAGAAGAGCCACCGCTGCACGAAGCCCGGCCTGTGGTCATGGTGCCCATTGGTCGTGCCATGCGTGGCGCCCGTCGCCATTCCCGTTTCGACCATCGCAGCCACCCCCGAAATATGCGTGCAGTCTGGACCGTCCGGTTTCTTGAGGTAACGCCTTCCGAATCCAGGGTTAGGCGCTGCCGGCGGCGTGGTCCGATGAACATGAGTCGATTTCGGCCGGGGAACGTCCGGGCCGCGGCTCCGGCTCCCCCGGTCCTGCCTCAGCCGGCAGGGTGGATGCCCGCGGCTTCCATCACCTCGGCCAGCAGCCGCGCCTCTTGCCCCAGGTAGCGCGGCGAGAGGTGGAAGGGCTCGATGCGGCGGGCCCCGGCGGCGCGGGCGATCTCGCCGGCGGCACGCGTGGTCAGGTGCCGGCGGTCCGCAGCGATGGCGGCATCCTCGGCGGCGAAGGGGGATTCGATGAACAGGATGTCGGCATCGCGGGCAAGGGCGATGGCGGCGGCGCGGTTCTCCGGCGTGTCGGCGAAATCCGTCAGATAGGCCAGGCGCTGCCCCGGCGTGACGCTGACCAGGTCGCGCAGCGTGCCGAGTGGCAGCAGGGCGGCGCCGGCCGCCTCCGTGGGGCGGGCGAAGACCGGGACCGGGTGGCTGTCCGGCCGGCCCTCCGCCACCGCCCGCTTCAGCCCGGCGAGCCAGGGGCCGGTCGGCAGGCCGCGCGCTTCCAGCCTGTTGCGCCAGACATTCAGATGCACCGCCTCCTCCACCGCGAAGCCGAGGCAGGGCGTGCCATGATCCAGCACCGCGGCGCGCAGCCGGAGCATGCCGAGCCGCAGCACCATGCCATCCGCCGCTGCGGGAGTGGGGGGCAGGGGCTCGGGTGCGAAGCCGCCATGCAGCCGGAAGCGGGTGCGGGGCCAGGGGCCGGCGCCCGTGACCTCGGTGACCTCGAAGGCCAGCTCGGTCGGGATGCGGTCCACCAGGTTCCAGGTATAGGCCTGCAGGCGATGGAACAGCCGCTCCGCGAAGCCCGCCGGACCGACCACCGGCAGGTGCTTCTGCCGGCCGACCAGCAGCCGCAGCAGCCGGTCGAAGCCAGCCCAGTGGTCCATATGCGCATGGCTGACCAGCAGCACGCCGACCCGCAGCAGGTGCCGGGGCGTGAGGGCGGAGAGGTCGCCGCAATCGATCAGGATCGATTCGGGCGCGTGCAGCGCCTCCAGATAGATGCCCGGGTCGCCGTTGCGCCCGTTCAGCAGGCGCGGATGCAGGGTCGGTCGCATGGCGGCGGAAGTGCCATGCCGGTAGGACGGGGTCGAGGCCGGCGCGGCTTCACGCTATGGCGCCATGCCGTTCCAATCCGTCCTGGCCTGCGATCGTCCTGGCTCGGTTCGGCGCGCTGTCCGGACCCCAGGAGGTGAACTGCCGCTTCACAAAACCTTGGTCTAGGGGCCGCCCCGCATCCGCAGGCGCCGTGGCCTGGCCGGACGGCGCCGGCGGGCAACGGTTTCCCGTCTGTGTGCAGCCGCGGGCGCCGGCAGTGAGGCCGCCACTCGCCCGAAGCTGCCGGCACGCCGGGGCGCCGGCAGGGCCGGCGCCTCCAACCTCGCCCCTCCTTCGGAGCGGAGCAGGGTGAGGGTTCGGTCGTGATAGGCATCGAGGCCGGGGCGGTGGCCG
>CALGVL010000285.1 GCA_937930165.1 uncultured Acetobacteraceae bacterium | reverse complement strand
GATCTCACCGGCAGCCTGCCAGGCGGCCCAGACCTTGTCGCCTTCCTCCTTGCTGAGTGGCAGGTGCGGCGGCCGGATGATGCGCCAGGCATCATCGCCAGTGCTGCGGGCGATGATCTCGCGCAGGCCGGGGATCAGCGGCACGCTGGTCGCGGCCTTGCGGGTGGCGGTCAGCATGGCCTGCGCCGCATCCGCCTCCGGCCCCGTCCGCTTCGCATAGACGATGCCGCCCCAGTGGCTGTTGGCGTTGCTCGCCGCGGTGATGCAGCCGGCGCCGCCATCGGCCAGGATGCGCTGCACGAATTCGTCCGAGCCGGAATAGACCTCGAACCCGTCCTTGGCGAAGGCGTCGATCATCGCCTTCATGTTGGCGTAGTCGCCGCTGCTGTCCTTCACGCCCTTGATGGTGCCGGGGAAGGCCTGCAGCAGCCGCCCGATCAGGGAGAGGCTGAAGGGCACGGCCGACTGCTGCGGGAAGTGGTACAGATAGATCCTGATCCCGCCGCCGACGCGGTTCACCACCTCGGAGAAATAGGCGAAGAGCCCGTCATCGCTCGGGTTCTTGTAGTAGAAGGGCGGCAGCACCAGCACGCCACGGCAGCCCTGCGCCTTCGCGTGCTGCGTCAGCTCCACCGTATCGGTCAGGGAGGCGCAGCCGGTGCCCGGCATCATCACCCCGGCCGGCACGCCGCGGGCGATCAGCCCTTCCAGGATCGCCTTGCGCTCATGCAGGCCGAAGCTGTTGGCCTCCCCGGTCGTGCCCAGGATGCCGAGGCCGTTGCAGCCATTCGCCAGCAGCCACTTGCAATGCGCCGCCATGCGGTCGAGGTCCGGCGAGAGATCCGGCCGCATGGCCGTCAGCACCGCGGCATTGATGCCGCCGAACAGGGCGTCCTTCATCTTCCTTCCTTCGCAGCCGGTACGGGTTGTTCGTGGCGCGGCGGGCGGGCGGCGTCAACCGTCCTCCGCTCCGGCGGAGCGCCGGCGGCGCGGCGCGGCACCTGGCCGGGCCAGCGCACCGTATGGTCCTCCAGCGGGCCGGCATCGCGCTCCCGGATCGCCCGGCCTCGGACGGAGACGCCGGCCTTGTGTACCGTCTCCGGATCGCCGGAGACGAGCGGGTGCCACCACATCAGATCCTTGCCCTCGGCCAGCAGGCGGTAGGCGCAGGTCGGCGGCAGCCAGTCGATCTTCTTCAGCTTCGCCGGCGTCAGCTTCACGCAATCCGGCACCCATTTGCGGCGGTTCTCGTAGTCGGCGCAGCGGCAGGAGGGGATGTTCAGCAGCCGGCAGGCGACATTGGTGAAGACGACCTCATTGGTGTCCTCGTCCCGCAATTTGTGCAGGCAGCAGCGGCCGCAGCCGTCGCAGAGGGATTCCCACTCGGCGCGGGTCATCTCGCCAAGGGTCTTGGTCTTCCAGAAGGGCGGGGTGTCGGGCACCGGCGGAAACTGGCCCCCGCCGGTGCCGAGGGCAAGGCCGGGGTCGCATCAGGCCCGCTTCCGTCAGCGTTCCGGCTTCTCTGGACAAACGGTCGGGCGCGGGCGGGTCCGGCGTTCGGGCGGCACCTTGCAGTCATCCACGCGCTGCTCGTCGAACGCCTTGCCGCGCATGCGCTCCTTGCCCGTCAGGGTGCCGGGCGCCGGTGGTGGCGGCGCGGCAGCCATGCCCGCCACGGCGATGCCCAGCAGGAGCGCTGGCACCACGAAACGCATGCGGACCTCCTTCGCCCTTCCCGAAGCCGGCGGCAGCATGACGCAGCCCTCCCGGCCGCGCCATCCGCCCGTTGCGGCGACCGGACCCGCATCGCCCTGCCCGCCGTCAGGGCGGGCGCAGGCTACCGCCCCCCGGCGATCGGGGGCAGCGGCGCGCTCTCCACCGCACCCGCCGGCGCGGCCTGCGCGGGATAGCCGCCCATGCCCATGGCCGGCGCGGTCTCGGGCGGCGGCGCGGCCGGGGCCATGGCCGTCGGCCTGTTGCCATCAAAGCGCATCAGTGCCGCGCGCAGCGGGTCGGCGCCCGGATTGTGCACCTGCATCCCGATCACGATCTGCCGCGGTCCGACATCCTGGCCATAATAGGCACGGTTCCACTCGCTGCGGCTGGACAGCAGGGAGCCTTCCAGCGCGATGCCGGCGAAGAGCCCGCGCGACCTGGCCACTGCCACGATATCGGCGCCCACGGCGGCGGTGGTCGATCCCTCGATGCCTGCACCGATGGTAGCGACGGCGATGGAGGCATCGGCACCGAATTTGAACTGGCTGTCCATGACGGCGCCGAGCCCCCGCTCGGTCAGGATCAGCATCATCACCTGCATGTCCTGCACGCCGATCTGGAAGCCGATGCTGCCCGAGGCCAGGCCGTAGAAGGCCGGGGAGGACCAGGAGCCCGCGGCATCCCGCGCCACCAGCACGCAGTCGCCGCCCTCCGCCGCGAAGATGAAGCCGGCGCGGAAGACGCGGGGGCAGAGCATGACGGCGCGGGCGCGGCGCAGCATGCGGATGCCGTCCTCCCGCGCGCCGGAATCGCCCTCCCCCAGCAATTCCTGGACGGAGAGCGTGGCGCGGTCCACCAGCCCCTGGGCGGTCTCGGGCGTCACCTGGGCGCGGGCCGGGGCGGCGAGGCCGAGCGCGGCGGCAAGGGCCAGCAGCAGTGGCAGCATGCGGGGCATCGGTGCTCTCCTCGGTTCAGCGCATCGGCGGCAGTTGCGTGCGCTCCACCGTGCCGGAAGGCGCGGCCTGCATCGGCGTGACGCCGGATGGCGCCGCCATCGGCGCGGCACCGCCGCCGGGGCTGCCGAAGCGCATCAGCACCGCACGCAGCGGGTCGGCGCCCGGATTGTGCACCTGCATCCCGATCACGATCTGCCGCGGCCCGATCTCCTGCCCGTAATAGGCGCGGTTCCAGGCGCTGCGGTAGGAGAGCAGCGAGCCTTCCAGCGTCAGCCCGGCATAGAGGCCGCGTGCCCGGGCGAAGGCCACGATGTCGGCGCCTACCGCCGCCGTCGTCGCACCCTCGACCGAGCCGCCGAGGGTGGCGACGGCGATGGAGGCATCGGCGCCGAATTTGAACTGGCTGTCCATGATGGCATTCAGCGCCTTGTCGTTCATGATCATCATCATGATCTCGAGGTCCTGAATGCCCGCCTGCAGGCCGAAACTGCCGGTGCCGAGGGAGTAGAAGGCCGGCGAGGACCAGGAGCCGGCGGCATCCCGCGCCACCAGCACGCAGCCGCCGCCCTCGGCGCCGAAGAAGAAGCCGGCGCGGAAGATGCGCGGGCAGACCAGGACGGCGCGGGCGCGGCGCAGCAGGCTGGCGGCATTCAGCCGGTCATTCCCCTGGCCCAGCATCTCCTGCACGGTGAGGGTGGCGCGGTCCACCAGGCCCTGTTCCTCCCCCGCGCGCGGTGCGCCGCCGGCGCAGCCGGCCAGCACGGTCAGGACAAGGCCCAGAACTATGAGACGGCGCATGAAGCCCCCCCGCCAACCCTCGGAAGTCCCGAGAGGTTATCGGCTCGGGAACCACATGTCCAAACCTTAGGGGGCGGGCGCCGCACTCATTCCGGTTGCGGCGGGGTCCAGGGTTCCTCGTTCACCGCCGCCACACGCCAGTCCGCGCCGTGCTTCTCCAGCCGGGTCAGGCCGAGATTCTTGATGGAGAAGACCAGCGCCTGGTGCGGCGTCAGCCCCAGCGCATGCGCCAGCGCCGCGCGGATGGAGCCGCCATGCGCGACGATGACCACATCCTCGCCCCGATGTTGCTCCACCAGCCGCTCCATCACCGGGGCGACGCGGGCCTGCACCTCGGCGAAGCTCTCGCCGCCGGGGGGCTTCTCCTCCGCGCCATGCGGCCAGAAGGGGTGCGGCGGGTGACGCAGGCGCTCGGTCAGCTCCTCATGCGTGATGCCCTGCCATTCGCCGAGATGCTGCTCGGCGAGGTCCGGCTCCTCCTCCAGCGGCGCCTCCGGGTAGCCGGCGGCGAAGATGGCAGCGGCGGTGGCACGGGTGCGGGAGAGACTGGAGGTGACCCAATGCGCCGGCCGCGGCAGGCGATAGGCCAGCCAGCGATACAGCGCCGCCTCCTGCCGCAGGGCGAGGTCACAGAGGGCGACATCCATGGAGCCGTAGAGGGTGGCGCGGGCCGAGGGCTCGACCAGCGCATGGCGGATCAGGAAGAGACGGGTGGGTTCGGGCACGGTGGCTGTCTACGCCGAACCACGTCCGGCGGCGAGGGGTCGCCGCTTCGGCCAGGGCCGAAGCCACCGCCCGCGCGAGCATGGGATCCTGCGCCGCACCAGCGGAGGAGCGGCGACAATGGCGGATATGGTCGCGGGATCCAGGCTGCGGCTGGCTTGGGGCTTCCGTCGCAGACGGTGGCGCCTGCCCCTCCGCGCCATGCTGCGGGCAGTCCGGACGCGGCGCGAACTGGCAGAGGCCGAGGACAGGACGCTGCGGGACATCGGCATCAGCCCCGCCGAAGCCCTGGCCGAGGCCAGGCGGGCACCCTGGGATCTCAGCCCGCCGCGGCGCGGTGGGTGAGGCGCCTTACTCCCCGATGTTCAGCAGCGCCCCGCGCACCCGCGCCGCTTGGAATTGCTGCAGGAAGACCCAGGCCATCAGCGCCAGCCAGGCGGCGTCCAGCGCGAAGGCGGCGGCCAGGTGGTGCCAGGCGACCTGCCCTTCCAGCAGCGCGGCGCGCATCCCCTCGAAGACATGCGCGGCGGGCAGGGCCAGCGCCACCGGCTGCAGCCAGGCGGGCAGCACGCTCACTGGGTAGAAGACCGCGGAGAAGGGCGTCAGGCCGAACAGCACGGACCAGGCCAGCGCCTCCGCCCCCGCGCCGTAGCGCAGGATCAGCGAGGTGACGCCGAGCGCCACTGCCCAGCCCATCAGCAGCAGCGCGATGAAGAAGGCCACCACCACCGGCCCCATGGCGAAGATGCCGAAATGGTAGAGCGCCCAGGCCAGCAGCATCGCCGGCGCGACGCCGACCACCACCCGGATCACGCTCATCGCCATCAGCCCCGCCACCAGCTCCCGCGGGCGCAGCGGCGAGACGAAGATGTGGCCGAGATTGCGGCTCCAGATCTCCTCCAGGAAGCTGATGGAGAAGCCCATCTGGCTGCGCAGCGCCACCTCCCAGAGCAGCACGCCGCCCAGCAGCAGCCCGGCGCCGACCTCCGCCGCGCCATAGCGCCCGCTTGCCAGCCAGCTCGTCACGAATCCCCAGACCAGCATCTGCAGGACGGGCCAGTACATCAGCTCCAGCACCCGCGGCCAGGAGCGGCGGTAGAGCGCAAGGTGCCGGTAGACCAGGCCCCAGACGCGGCGCAGCGCGGCCCGGGCGCCGGGACGGCGCGAAGCGTCGTGGTTCATGGCGCGACGGCCTCCCGGTTGCGGCCGCGGGCGATGTCCAGGAACACCTCCTCCAGGTCGTCGCGGCCGTATCTCTCCTGCAGCGCCGCCGGGCTGCCCTGGTCCACCACGCGGCCCTGCTTCAGCATCAGCACATGGCCGCAGAGCCGCTCCACCTCGCCCATATTGTGGCTGGCGAGCAGGATGGAGCAGCCGGTCTCCGCCCGGTAGCGTTCCAGCCAGCTTCGCACCCAGTCGGCGGTGTCGGGGTCGAGGCTCGCGGTCGGCTCGTCCAGCAGCAGCAATTCCGGCCGGTTCACCAGCGCCTTGGCCAGCGCCACGCGGGTCTTCTGCCCGGCCGAGAGCTGCCCCGCCGGCCGGTCCAGCAGGTCCGTCAGTTGCAACTGCGCGGCCAGTTCGGCGATGCGCCGCTCCGCCTGCGGCACGTCATAGAGATGCGCATAGACGCGCAGGTTCTCCGCCACGGAAAGCCGGTGGGGCAGGGCGATGTAGGGCGAGGAGAAGTTCATCCGCGCCAGCGCCGCGAAGCGGTCCCGCGCCATGTCGTGCCCCAGCACCACCACGCGCCCGCTGCTCGGCACCAGCAGGCCGAGCAGCATGGCGATGGTGGTGGTCTTGCCTGCCCCGTTGCCGCCGAGCAGCCCCCAGGTGGCGCCGCGTGGCATGGTGAAGGAAAGGCGATCGACCGCGGGGGGCGCGTCGTCCCGATAACGCTTGGTCAGCGCCTCGGCGAGGATGGCGGGGGGCTGCATGGGCTTGGCATATGCGGCCGCAGGGTCGCAGCGCCAAGCCGGGTGCCGGTTTTGTATCCGGGCGCTGGTCCACGGCTCCGGGCCTCCCTCCGGCCCTTCGCCGATCAGGCGCTTGAACCCTTCGGCCGCAGCAGCCTTCCTTCGAACAGGGTGATCCCCTCCTCCCAGCCCCAGCCGATGGCGCCTGCGCCATCCACACCTGTCAGCACCACCCGCTCCCGGTCCTCCGGCAGGGTGGCGCGCAGGCTCTCCCCGATGCGGGGCAGGTCCGGCGACCAGCGCAGCCACAGCAGGTCCAGCCCCAGCCGGTCCAGTGGCAGGGGCGGAGCGGCGGTGGCCTCCAGCGCCAGGCGGAAGCCGCGGGCACGGCAGAACTCCCGGGCAAAGGCGAATTCCTCCGGATCGGCCAGGATGTCCTCCGGCAGCAGGCCGATGGTGGTCCGCGCCCGGCCCGCCGCTCCCAGCGCCTCGTCGAAGCGGAGGAATTCGGCGGAGGTCAGGCTGGCCACGGAAAGGCAGAGCCCGGCCGGGCCGAGCCGCCGCGCCTCCTCCGGCCGGGCCAGTTCGGCCAGCAGGCGGCGGTCCAGCAGCCGGCGCAGGCGGCGCCGCAGCCAGGGCGCAGTCGCCGGGTCGGCGCTGGCGCCGAGGGCCGCGCCCAGTTCCGGCAGGGCGAGGCGCAGATGCAGGGATTCCGCCTCCGGCCGCTCAGCCCCAGGCCGCAGCCGGCAGACCGGGTGATGCCGGTGGAAGGCGGCAAGGCTGGCGCCGGCCAGCGTCCGCTCCAGCATCCCGAGACGGGCGGCGGTGAAGCGCGCCCCCTCCTCGGGCGCGCCGGGCGGGGCTGCCGGGACGGGGGCCAGGGCCGCCTCCACCGCCGCCAGCAGCGCCGCGGCCTCCTCGGGCAGGCGCAGCACGGCGAGGGCGGGCTCCGCGGTCTCCATGGCCAGCAGGGTGAGGAGCGCCGCCTCCGCCTCCTTCAGATGCGGGCTGTCCGGCGGGGCGACCACCACCAGGTCGCCATCCGGCAATTCGAAGAGCCGGGCGCGGCTCGGCCGCAGCACGGGTTCCAGCGCCTCCCGCACCAGGCGGTGGTGGTGGTCGTGGCGCAGCCTCGGCGCCAGCCGCGCCAGGCGCAGGTGCAGCACATGCCGGGGAATGCGGGAGGCCACGGCCTCGCGCACCAGCCCGATCAGGGCGAGTGCGTCCCTCTGGCCGGTGCCGGCCCGTCCCGGCGCGGGCAGGGCGGTCATGCCGCAGCAGGCGGCAGCAGCCGCGCCAGCAGGCCGGGATTGCGGCAGGCGGCGCGGGGGATGGGCCCGGTCGCCGCCGCGCGTTCCGCGCATTGCGCGCGGGTGCAGCCCTCACCCCTCCACCGATCGGACCGCGCGGGACAGGCGGCGAGGCGGGCAGCGGCCAGCAGGGCCTCCACATGCGGGCCGGCGAAATGGGTGAGGCCCTGGCTGCGGCCCCACTCCATCGCCTCCGGCCCGTCGCAGCCGGTCAGCACCAGCTTGGCGGCGGGCATGCCGCGCAGCGCCGCCACCACCGCCCGGTCCGTCATGGCGGGCGACCAGCGCAGCAGCAGCAGATCCGCCGCCAGCGCGGCGAGCGGGACCAGCCGCAGCGCCACGGCATCCAGCCCGGCCAGGGCCAGCCCCCAGCCGGCCCGGGCCAGGGCGGCGCGGGTCGCGGCCAGCGCCGCGGGGCTGGCGGCGGCAGCCAGGGGCAGCACACCTACCAGGCCGCGGCGCGGCGCCGGGACGGCCGGGCCGCCCAGCGGCAGGGGCAGCAGTAGCGGGCCGTCCGGCGGGTCCTGGCCCGGCCCCGGTAGCCGGGCGGGCAGGGTGGCGGCCAGCCGGTCCTCGGCATGGCGCAGCAGATCCGCATCCCCGGCGAGCGGCCCCAGCTCCGCCGCCAGGGCGCCGCGGGAGAAGCGCAGGCGCCGCGCGGCGAGCAGGGGCGGTGCGCCGGGGGCATGGTGCAGGATGGCGTGGCGGCGCAGCACGCGGTCGAGGGGCAGCGCCTCCAGCAGCGGCTCCAGCCCGGCCAGGCCGGGCGCCGCCGCATCCGGGACAGGCGCGGCGGGCGGCGACAGGCTGGCAGCCTCGGCCCAGGCGAGCAGGCGCGGGCCATCCGCGGGCAGGCGCCAGATCTCCGGCCCGGCGGCATCGCCCACCAGCCCGGCCAGGGTCGCAGCCAGCCGGGCGGCGGCCGGCCCGGCGGCGCCGAGCAGCAGCAATTCGCCCCCTGCCGTCTCGAAGACCTCGCCGCCACCGGAGAGCGCGGCCTCCTGCAGCAGCATCCGCGCCGCCCGGCGCCGGTGCGGCGCGCCGGTCAGCGGCCCGCCCGGCGGCAGGCGCAGCGCCACCCGCCCGGCCGCCCCCGGCAGCAGGCGCCGCACCGCCGGCAGCAACGGCAGGGCCGGGGCCGGGCGGGCGGCCTCGCCGGTGTGTCCGGTCGTCACGGTCATGCGCAATCCTGGCGCGATGCGGAAAAGCGAATCCTCGGCTAGGGTCGCAGGGCATGTTGAACGAAGCCTTAGCGCCCGGGGCGCTGCCGCCTGGAATGCGGGTCTATGCCGTGGGGGACGTGCATGGCTGCGCCGACCGGCTGGCCGCGTTGCACGGCCTGATCGCGGCGGATGCGGCGGCCCGGCCGCTGCGCGGGCCGAGCCCCCGGATCGTGCTGGTCCATCTGGGCGACTATGTGGACCGCGGCCCGGACAGCGCCAGGGTGCTGGATCTGCTGCTCGGCCCCTCCCCGGTGCCGGGGGCGGCGGTGGTGAACCTGATCGGCAATCATGAAGTGATGATGCTGGACGCCGCCGACCCCCACGCCCATCCCGGCGCCCTGGAATTCTGGCTGGAGAATGGCGGGGCGGCGACGCTGGCCAGCTACGGCACCGGCCCGGAGGATCCCGACCCCTGGGCTGCGGTGCCGGAGGAACACCTGGCCTTCCTCCGCCGCTGCCCGCTGCGCTGGTCGGCCGGGGAATACCTCTTCGTCCATGCCGGGGTGCGGCCGGATGTGCCGCTGGACCGGCAGGACCCCTTCGACCTGGTCTGGATCCGGGAGCCCTTCCTCTCCTTCGACGGCGAATTGTCGCAGGTGGTGGTGCATGGCCACTCGCCCGCCGCCGCCCCGGCCATCCGGCCGCACCGCATCGGCATCGACACCGGAGCCTGTTTCGGTGGCGATCTGACCTGCCTGGTGCTGGAGGAGCATTGGCTTGGCTTCCTCACCGCCTGAGCGGCCCCGATGACTGGAGGGCTTCGGGCCCGGAGGCCTGAATTGGCGCCGCCAACGCTCCGGAGCCGTGAATCCGGTCCACCTGGCCCGCAAGGCCGCGGGGGTCCGGTGCGCCCTTGCATGAATCGAGGCCGCGTGCCTTGCGCCCCGGCCCCCGCCTGCGCTACCGCAGCATAATGCACGGCCCAGCGCCCGCTTCCCCGCCGGCCCAGCCCGGCCCGACCCATGCCGAGCTTGCCGATGCCGTGCGCCAATTGAAGCGCGGAAGCGCGCTGGTGGTCGGCGATGCCATGTTGGACCGCTACGTCTATGGCCGGGTGGAGCGCGTCAGCCCGGAAGGGCCGGTGCCGGTCCTGGCCGTGGACCGGGAAGTGGCCCTGCCTGGCGGCGCGGGCAATGTGGTGCGCGACCTGACCGCGCTCGGCGTCGCGGTCGCCTTCGTCTCCGTGGTAGGGGACGATCAGGCGGGCAGCGACCTGACCGGGCTGATCGGCGGCCAGCCGGGGGTCGAGCCCTGGCTGCTGGTCCAGGGCGGCCGCGCCACCACCACCAAGACCCGCTTCGTCGCCGCCGGCCAGCACCTGCTGCGCGCTGACCATGAGCAGGTGGCGCCGATCAACTCGCGCCTCGCCGACCGGCTGGTGCGCATCGCCGCCGATGCCGCGGCCGCGACCACGGTGATGGTGCTGTCCGACTACCGCAAGGGCGTGCTCGCCGGGGATGTGCCGGCACGGCTGATCGCCGCGGCGAAGGCCGCCGGCCGCAAGGTGGTGGTGGACCCGAAGGGCGGCAGCCCGCGGGGGCAGGCGCAGTGGCAGGCGCCCGGGCAGGACTGGGCCCGCTATGCCGGTGCCGACCTGATTGTGCCGGACTGCGCCGAACTGGCCGAGGCGACCGGCCTGCCCACCGGGACGGAGGCCGAGATCGCCCTCGCCGCCAGGACCCTGCGCGAGGCCCACAATTTCGGCGCCGTCATGGTGATCCGCGGCGAGCAGGGCGTGACCCTGGTGTGCGAGGACGGCACCCATCACCTGCCGAGCGACGCCGCCGAGGTGATCGACCCCGCTGGCGCCGGGGATGCGGTAGTGGCGGTGGCCGCCGCCGGCATCGCCGCCGGCCTCCCC
>CALGVL010000284.1 GCA_937930165.1 uncultured Acetobacteraceae bacterium | reverse complement strand
CCCGACGAGGCCGCCGCAGCCGCAGGGAGAAGCCTGCCAGCTCCGCCGTCCCGCCCACGCGAATGCGGTCGCCGAGGCGGGTGATCGCGACCTTGTAGGTCTCGTCCATCACGGTGGAGACCGGCGCCCCTGCCTCATCCTCCACCGGCAAGGTCAGGGAGTAGCCCTTCACCGGATAGACCGGGACCTTCACGCCGAGCGGCCGCAACAGTGCCGGCGAGTAGCTGCCCATCGCCACCACATAGCTGTCGCCCGTCACTCGCCCCTGGTCGGTGAGGACGCCGGTGATGCGGTCGCCCTCCCGCTCCAGCCCCTGGACCGTGACGCCGTAGCGGAACTGCACGCCGGCCGCCGCGGCCAGCGCCGCCAGTCGTTGGGTGAAGAGATGCGCGTCGCCGGTCTCGTCGCCCGGCAGGCGCAGCCCGCCGACGAATTTCCCCTGCACCAAGCCGAGCGCCGGCTCCGCTGCGATGCAGCCGGCCGGGTCCAGCACCTCATAGGGGACGCGGAAGGCATCCAGCACCGCCGTGTCGCCGCCGACCGAATCCAGCTGCTTCTGGGTACGGAAGAGCTGCAGCGTGCCCTTCATCCGCTGGTCATAGGCGATGCCGGTTTCCGCCCGCAGGTCGCGCAGGCAATCCCGGCTGTACTCCGCCAGCCGCACCATGCGGGACTTGTTCAGGGCGTAGGCGGCTTCCGTGCAATTGGCCAGCATCTGCGCCAGCCAGCGGTACAGCCTGCTGTCCAGCTGCGGCCAGAGGACCAGCGGACGGTGGCGCATCATCAGCCATTTCAGCGCCTTCACGGGAATGCCGGGCCCGGCCCAGGGGGCGGAATAGCCGGGCGAGACCTGCCCGGCATTGGCGAAGCTGGTTTCCATGCCGGCCGCCTGCTGGCGGTCCAGCACCGTCACCTGATGGCCCGCCCGCGCCAGATACCAGGCGCTGGTAACGCCGACCACACCACTACCGAGAACGACCACCCGCATCGCCGCCTCCTCGTTTTGCCGGCAATGCTAGTCGCAGAAGGCAGCGAATTTCCCGCCGGATGCTCGAATTCGCCACGGCGGCACCCCATTTTTTCGCATAATCTACGCCGGATTCGCAGGATCTTCGATGCACGCCCTGGACGAGGCCGACCGCGCCATCATCCGCCTGCTCCGCGCCGACGGGCGCATGAGCAACGCCGCCCTGGCCGAGGCGGTGGGCCTCTCGCCCTCCGCCTGCCTCCGCCGCCTGCGCCTGCTGGAGAAGCGTGGTGTCATCCGCGGCTATACCGTGGTCCTGGACGAACCGCCGCCGCGCGACATGGTGGTGGTGATCGTGCAGATCACTTTGGAACGCCAGACCGACGACCACCTCCGCCGCTTCGAGGAAGCCGTGCGCCGCTGCCCGGAGGTGCGGGAGTGCTATCTTATGACCGGCATCGCCGACTACCTGCTGCGGGTCGAGGCGCGAGACGCCGCCGACTACGAGCGCATCCATAAGGAGCAGCTCTCCCGTATGCCCGGCGTCGCCCGCATCCAGTCGAGCTTCGCCATCCGCAGCGTGATCCGGGCGGGCTGACCGGCACCGGAACCAGGCGCGGCTGATCGCGAATTGTTCAGCGCATCCATGGCGTGCCCAGGAGCCGCATCGACCGGCTCCATGCGGGCACATCTCCGGTCTCCCGCGGGCCGGAAGGCGGTAGGGGCATTCCCTGTCTTCCCCTGCCCTGCCGCGCCGCCACTCATCCCGGACACAAATTAGCGCATGGCAGGCATCGTCCGGCCCTGGAACGATCCGGCCCATACGCCTTGACCGCCGTGGCCGAGATGTGGAAGCATCCAATCCAAGGCAAAAAAAAGGCGGCACCGGAAAGCGCCGCCGAGTTTAGGGAGGAAACGTCCAAGAAAGCAGGCAACTCGGCAAACGCCGTGGTTGCTGCGCTGCACAAGTTAGCTAAACCCGCAGGCTTTGCAAGAGCCTCGCGGCGGGTTTTTTTGTCCCTTGCTAATCCGTGACCGTTGGCGCGAGCCCTTGCAGGACCAGCCGGGCGTGCGCCTCACACATGGCGGCGAGTGCCGGCGCCTTGCTCTCGCCCAGCATCATGCGCCAGATCGACCCCATGATCGTCGGGGCAATGATCACCTGCGCCATGCAGGCATGGCCGGCGGTGTCGGCGCGGAACTCCCCGCTCTCCACGCCTGCACGCAGGACCTTATCAAGAAGAGAAGTCGCCCGGGCCAGCACCTCCTCGGCATAGAAATCGGCAAGCTCCGGGGAGCGCCCGGCCTCGGCGAAGATCAGGCAGAACAGCGCCAGTTCCTTCCGATCCATCATACGGCCATAGCCCATGGCGATGAGGGCCCGGAGCATCTCTCGCCTTGGCCCCGAAAAGCCCGCGGCATGGCTTTAGCAGGGCTCTACCGACCGCCCAGTCAACAGCTCCTTCGCCGAGGGCGGTCACATTCCGTCACCTTCTGCCTGCGAAATGCGGCAATCCGGCCGTCTCCCCGCCCCAGTCACAGTGGATGCTCCGCATAAGCAACAGAAAAGGAGGATATCATGCGCCGTCTTGTCCTTGCATCCGCTCTCGGCTTCGCAATGATCGCGGCAGCCGGGTTCAGCGGGACAGCCTCGGCGATGCCATTCGGCGCACCGGCGCCGGCGGCGGCCGCGCCTTCCGAAACCAGCCTGCTGACGCTTGTCCACAACTACCGCCACCCATACGGACACTACCACCGCCGCCCGCATCACGTGCATCGGCGCCACTACGTCCCGCCACCGCGGCACCATTGGCGGCCGCATCATCATCATTGGCGGCCGCATCATCACGGCCGGCGCTGACAGGCTGCGGCGGGCAGCACCGTTTCCTGCTCCGGCAGGCCCGCGCCCGGGCAGCGCGGGCCGGGATGCCGGGCTCAGTGCCAGCAGCGCAGGACCTCCGCCGCCGTTGCCGTCTCCACCTGCTGGCCGTAGCGTTCGCGGTACAGGGTCAGCAGCGCGTCATGCGTGCGGTCGGAGGAGCTGCAGAGCGCATCCGTCGCCAGCACCACACGGTAGCCGCGATCAACCGCGCCGAGCACAGTGGCCAGCACGCAGACATCCGTCTCCGCCCCGGTCACCACCAGGCTGTCCACGCCGCGCGCCCGGAGCCGGTCTTCGAGCTCCCTTCCCAGCCAGGGCGAATAGACCTGCTTATCCACGACCTCCGCTGGCGGCACCAGCCTGGCCAGGGACGGCAGCAGGTCCGCCATGCCCGGTTCCAGGGCCTCCAGAGTCATGTTGCGCCAGCGTTCGTAGTAGCGGCGCCAGGTCCCGCTCCCCTCGCCTGGCCTCGCCGCAGGGATGAAGCGGGTGAAGATCGTCTGCCCGGGCCGCGCCTCCGCGATCCGCTGCACCACTGGTAGGACGCGCTCCACCCAGGGCGTGTGCCATTCGGTGTCGCCAGCGAACAGCTTCTGCATGTCCACGCACAGGTGCACGCAAGTGTCGCCCAAGGGGCCAAAGCGAAGATTCCCCTGCTCCGCCATTTGCCTGCTCCCACCGATGCCAGGCGCCCAACGAGGCAGGGGCGCAAGGGATCCGGCAGGACGCGCTTCAGGCTTCCGTCACCCAGGCCGGCTTGCGCTTCGCCTTGAAGGCGGCGATCCCCTCCGCCGCCTCCGGGCCCGAGGCCGTGCGTGCGAAGGCCGCCGCGCCGGCTTCCGCATAGCCCTCTGGCGAGACCGGCCCGAGCGCCGCCAGCAGCCCCTTGGTTTCCGCCAGCGCGCCAGGGG
>CALGVL010000283.1 GCA_937930165.1 uncultured Acetobacteraceae bacterium | reverse complement strand
GGCGAGGCTGGCGCCACGGCGGGTCGCGACGATCTCGGCCAGGATGGAGAGTGCGATCTCCGGCGCCGTCACCGCCTCGATATTGAGGCCGATGGGGGCGTGGATACGAGCGATGGCGGCTTCGCCATGCCCCATCTCCTGCAGGCGCGCGACGCGCTTCGCATGAGTGCGGCGGCTGCCGAGGGCGCCGATGTAGAAGGCGTCCGATTTCAGCGCGACATCCAGCGCCGGGTCGTCCAGCTTGGGGTCATGCGACAGGGTAACGATGGCAGTGCGGCTGTCCGGCGCCAGCGCCGCCATCGCATCGTCGGGCCACTCATGCATGATGGTGACGTTGGAGAAACGTTCCGTTGTCGCGAAGGTGCGGCGGGGATCGACGACGGTGATGGCAAAGCCGAGCGGCAGGGCCATGGGCACCAGCGACTGCGCCACATGCACCGCGCCCACCAGGATCAGGCGGAGCGGCGGGTTGTGCGGATGCACGAACCAGGGCTCGCCATCCAGCGTGACGGTCCGCGCCGCGTCATCGCGGAGCGCCGCCTCGGCCGCCTCGGCCAGGGCGCCCGGCGCGGAATCCTCCGGCCACAGGCATTGGTGCCCGTCGGAAAGCCGGGTCAGCAGGGCGACGGGCTGCTTTGCCGCCCTGGCCGCCTGCAGGCGTGCCAGGATCTCCGGGGTCACGTCAGCTTCTCCAGAAAGACCTTCAGCTTGCCGCCGCAGGAGAGGCCGACCTCCCAGGCGCGCTCGTCGCTGATGCCGAAATCCAGAAGCTGCGGCGTGCCGGTGGCCATGGTCTGCTTCGCCGCCTCCGCCACCGCGCCCTCGATGCAGCCGCCGGAGACGCTGCCGGCCATCTTGCCGGAGGCGGTGACGGCCAGCTGCGAGCCGGCCGGGCGGGGCGAACTGCCCCAGGTCTCCACCACCGTCGCCAGCGCCACCGTCTCCCCGGCCGCACGCCAATTGGCGGCGGTTGCCAGGACATCCTCGGAATCAGGGGTAGGGGTCATGCGGCCATCCTCCTCCCGGCATGCGGGTCGCTGAGCGTTGCCACCAGCTCCCGCAGGCTTTGCAGATTATGCACCGGGCGGAATTCGTCCACATGCGGAAGCATCGCCCGGATGCCCTGTGATCTGGGCTGGAAGCCGGCGTAGCGCAACAGGGGGTTCAGCCAGATCAGCCGGCGGCAGGAGCGGCGCAGCCGGTCGGTCGCTTCCGCCAGCCCCTTCGCGCCTTCCCGGTCCAGCCCATCGGTAATGAGCAGCACCACAGCGCCCTGGCCCAGCACCCGCCGGGCCCAGAGCCGGTTGAAGAGTTCCAACGATTCGCCGATGCGCGTGCCGCCCTGCCAGTCCGGGACGATATGCGAGACCAGCTCGAAAGCCACTTCCGCGTCGCGGTGGCGCAATTGGCGCGTCACATTGGTCAGGCGCGTGCCGAAGAGAAAGCTGTGCACGCGGTCCCGGTCATTGGTCACGGCGTGCAGGAAATGCAGCAGCACCTGCGCGTAGCGGGACATGCTGCCGGAGATGTCGCAGAGCGCCACCAGCGGCGGCGGGCGGGTGACGCGGCGGCGCCGCTCCAGGCTGAGCAATTCGCCACCCTGGCGCAGGCTGGCCTTGATGGTGGCGCGCAGATCCACGGTCGGCCCCTGCGGATCCGGGCGGAAGCGGCGGGTCGGGCGGGCATCCAGCGGCAGGACGAGGCGGCGGATCTCCTTCTTCGCTTCGGCGATCTCGGCGGCCGACATGGCCTCGAAATCCATGGTCTGCAGCCGCTCGCGCTCGCTGACCGTCAGGGTCATGTCCTGCGGCGGCCGCTCCTCCTCCTCCGGCCGCGGCGGGGGCGGGGGGGTGCGGGGCGGGGTCATGGCCTCGGCGATGCGGCGGCTGGCGGGGGGAGGCTTCGCCTTCTCCTTCATGCCCTCCAGCAGTGCCATGGCAGCGGCGTTCTTCCCGGCCTCCGGGTCGCGCCAGAACAGCAGGAAGGCCTGGTCGAAGAGTTCGAAATGCTCGCGCCGGTGGACCATGACGGCCCGCAGCGCCGCATGCACCTGGCGCCGGTCGCCAATATCGATCTGCGTCAGCGCCTCAAGCGCCGAGAGCGTGTCGGTCGCCCCGACCGGCAACCCCGCCCGCCGCAGCAGCCGCGCGAAGGCGAGGAGATTCGCCGCCAGCGCCCCGCCGCCCGCGCCGGAGAGGCCGGCGACGGTTGCGGCGGAGGCCAAGTCGCTCATGCGGCAGCCTGCTTGGCCTCGGCGACCAGTTTCGCCGCCTCGGCGCCGCGCAGCTTGGCGATGTCGTCCTGGTACTTCAGGAGCACGCCGAGCGTCTCATCTACTGCGGCCGGCTCCAGCTCCTTCGCATCCAGGGCGGCGAGGGCGGCGGCCCAGTCGATCGTCTCCGCCACGCCGGGCAGCTTGAAATAGTCGCCGCCGCGCAGCCTCTGCACGAAGGCCACGACCTCCGCCGAGAGGCGTTCCGGCACGCCGGGCGCGCGGATCTTCAGGATGGCGCGCTCCCGCGCCGCATCCGGATAGTCCACCCAGTGATAGAGGCAGCGGCGGCGGATGGCGTCATGCACCTCCCGCGTCCGGTTGGAGGTGATGACCACCACCGGCGGCACATCCGCCCGGATGGTGCCGAGTTCCGGCACGGTGATCTGGAAATCGGCCAGGATCTCCAGCAGGAAGGCCTCGAAGGGCTCGTCGGCGCGGTCGAGCTCGTCGATCAGCAGCACCGCCGGGCCGCCTTCCGGCGACAGGGCCTGGAGCAGAGGCCGCTCCTGCAGGTATCGGCGGTCATAGATGCCGCGTTCCAGGGCGGCGCGATCGGTCTCGCCTGCGGCCTCGGCCAGGCGGATCGCCATGAGCTGGCGCGCATGGTTCCACTCATAGGCCGCGGCCGAGAGGTCCAGCCCATCATAGCATTGCAGCCGCACCAGCCGGCGCGGGAGCTGGCTGGCCAGGACCTTGGCGATCTCCGTCTTGCCGGTGCCGGGCTCGCCCTCCAGGAAGAGCGGCCGGCCCATCCGCAGGGCGAGGTGCACCGTGGTTGCCAGTGCCCGGTCCGCGACATAGCCACCCGCGGCGAGGAGTCGCTGGGTGGCCTCGACGCTCTCTGGCAGGTCCGGTTTCGCGCTTCGGTTCACGCTCTAGCTCCTTGCCCTGCCCCGGCGGCGGGCGGCCCGAGTGCTCACGCCAGGAACAGCAGCAGGATGACGACCATCAGCGCGGCGCCGATCCAGAACTGGATCGGCAAGCCGAAATACTCGGTCGCCCCCAGCAGGCGCATCGGGCGGAAATCCTCCGGGGTGGAGGGTGGGGGGGACACCTCGCCCTGCTTCGCGGTGTCGGTGCGCCCGGTCACCGGCGGCACGCCGTAATGGGTGACGGGGCTGGTCTTCAGTCGCTCCGGGTGGCCGAGATACTCGGTATCGGTCCCGGGCACCGGCCTGGCATCGGATGGGGCTTGGGCCATTTCCGCGGCTCCTGCTGTGGAGCCCGCCTCAACCGGCACGGCAGCGCCCGGTTGCACCTCCGGCGCCGGAGCGAACTGGCGGCTGAACCGGTCAAAGAACTGGTCCGCCATCTGTTTCGCCGTGCTGTCGATCAGCCGGGCGCCGAGCTGCGCCATCTTGCCGCCGACCTGGGCCTTCACCTGGTATTTCAGCAGGGTTTCGGTGGCGGACAGCTCCTCCAGCGCCACATCGGCGCCGCCCTTGGCGAAGCCCATGGCGCCGCCGCTGCCTTCTCCCGAAATCGTGTAGCTGGCGGGCGGGTTCAGGTTCTCCAGCTTCACCTTGCCGCCGAATTTGGCGGACATCGGCCCGAGCTTCACCGCGACCCGGGCCTGGAATTGGTCCTCGCCGATGCGCTCGACCGATTCGCAGCCGGGGATGGAGGCGCGCAGCACCTCAGGGTCGTTCAGTGCTTCCCAGACTTGCTGGCGCGGCGCTGGGATGCGCCGCTCGCCGGTCATTTCCATGGCCTGCTCCCGAGTTTGCGCCGGACCTTACGGGGGAGGGCGGGGAAGGGAAACCCCCGGACCGCAGCACCCACCCGCCCGTTGAACCGGAGCCGGTTCCGGGGAGACTGGCAGGCATGACGCAGACCCAATCCAGGGGCCCCCGCGCTGCCGCCGCCCCTCGGCCTCGTGATCTCGCGAGCCTTCCTGTATCAGGGGCGGGTCCGGACAGGGGGGAGAGCGCGTGGCGAGTCTGAGGATTTCGGGCCGGGCCTGCATGATGGCGGCGGCAGGGCTGATGCTGGGTTCCGCCCCGGCCCTGGCGGCGGAGGCGGTGGATCCGCGGCAGTTGTCGCTGCTCTGGGGATTGCCCTTCGTCGGGCTGTTGCTGTCCATCGCGCTGATGCCGGTCATGGCCGGGCATATCTGGCACCATCATTACGGCAAGATCGCCGCCGGCTGGGCGGCGGTGCTGCTGCTGCCCTTCGCCATCGCCTTCGGCCCCGGGGCGGCAGCGCAGGAGGCCTGGCACGTCCTGGTGCAGGAGTATCTTCCCTTCACGACCTTGTTGCTTGCCCTCTACACCGCCGGGGGCGGCGTGCTGCTGCGAGGGAGCCTGGTCGGCACGCCGGGGACCAATGTGGCGCTGCTGGCAGTCGGCACCGTCCTTGCCTCGGTGATGGGCACGACCGGCGCCTCCATGCTGCTGATCCGGCCGGTGCTGCGGGCCAATGCCTTCCGCCGGCGCAAGATGCACACCTTCATCTTCTTCATCTTCCTGGTCAGCAATATCGGCGGCAGCCTGACGCCGCTGGGCGACCCGCCGCTCTATCTCGGCTTCCTCCGGGGTGTGGGCTTCTTCTGGACGACGACGCATCTCTTCGCCGAATTCCTGTTCTGCACCGTGCTCCTGCTGGCACTCTACTGGGCCATCGATTCCTGGGCCTGGGCGAAGGAGAATCCGGTGCCGCCCGTGACCGGTCCGCGGGAGCGGCTCGCGATCGAGGGGTGGCTGAACGTGGCGCTGATCGGCGGGATCGTCGGCTGCGTGCTGATGCAGGGTGTCTGGCAGCCAGGGGAGGTGACGATCCTCGGCGAGCACATCGGCCTGGAGCGGCTGGTGGCGATCTGCGCCTTCCTGGCCATCACCTGCCTCTCCATCCGCTTCACGCCCGCCGCGCTCAGGGAGGCGAACGGCTTCGCCTGGGGCGCAATGGCGGAGGTCGCGAAACTCTTCGCCGCCATCTTCATCTGCATGGCGCCGATGCTCTCCATCCTGCGCGCCGGGCTGGAAGGGGCTGCGGCACCGCTGGTGGCGCTGACCTCGGATGCGGCCGGGCAGCCGATCCCCTGGGTCTATTTCTGGCTGACCGGGGTGCTGTCCTCTTTCCTCGACAATGCGCCAACCTATCTGGTCTTCTTCAACATGGCCGGGGGCGATCCCGCGCATCTGATGGGGCCGGGGGCGCTGATCCTCGCCGCCATCTCCTGCGGCGCCGTCTTCATGGGCGCCAACAGCTATATCGGCAATGCGCCGAATTTCATGGTCAAGGCCATCGTGGAGGAGCAGGGGGTGCGGATGCCGAGCTTCTTCGGCTATTGCGCCTGGGCCGTGGCCATCCTGGTGCCGCTGTTCATACTGGTAACGTTCATCTTCTTCCGCTGAGGGAGCCGGTTCCATGCCCTATGTCATCGCCGCCGATGTCCCGGAGGAGCCCGCCGGCCTCCGCTTCCGCCGCCTGCTGGACCGGCCGGAGATTTTGCAGATGCCGGGGGCGCATTTCGGCCTTGCGGCATTGCTGGCGAAGAAGGCCGGATTCGAGGCCCTGTATCTTTCCGGCGCGGCGATGACCGCGACCATGGGCCTGCCCGATCTCGGCATGATCACCGTGGATGAGGTCTGCTTCTGGATCCGCCAGGTGTCCCGCGCCGCCGGCCTGCCGATGCTGGTGGACGGCGATACCGGCTATGGCGAGGCGCTGAACGTCATGCACATGGTCCGCAGCTTCGAGGAAGCCGGGGCCGGCGCGGTGCATCTGGAGGACCAGCTTCTGCCGAAGAAGTGCGGCCACCTGAACGACAAGAAGCTGGCCGATGCGCGCGACATGGCGGCCAAGGTGGCGGCGGCGCGCAAGGCGCGGAAGCACCTCTACATCATCGCCCGCACCGATGCGGCGGCGAGCGAGGGCATGGACGGCGCGGTGGCGCGGGCGAAGCTCTATCTGGAGGCCGGCGCCGACGCGATCTTCCCCGAGGCGCTGACCAATGCCGAGATGTTCCGTGAGTTCGCGCGGCGGATGCCCGGCGTGAAGCTGCTGGCGAACATGACCGAATTCGGCCGCACGCCCTTCTTCACGGCACAGGAATTCCAGGAGATGGGCTATTCGATGGTGATCTGGCCCGTCTCCCACCTGCGCGTCGCGGCCAAGGCGGTGGAGGAACTCTATGCCGCCATCCGCCGCGACGGCGGCACGCATAAGATGGTGGACCGCATGCAAACGCGGGCGGAACTCTACGCCACCATCGACTACGCCGCCTATGAGGCGCTGGACTCGACCCTGGTGAAGACCGTCGTGCCGCAGGCCATGCCGCAGCGCGACTGAGGCGCGGGCGCCGCGGGCGTCACCCCGCCCGCGGCTCCGGCCCCCTGTCCTCCTCTGGCCCGTCCTCCAGGTCGTCGGCCCAGACGTTCAGGACGCCGCCGGTCACGGATGCGCGGCCGCGCAGCTTGCGGAGTGCGGCGGCTTCAATCCGTGGCCACTCCTGGCCAAAGCATTGCAGCGCGTCCTCCGGCCGCATATGCCGGCGCATGCCGATATCCTGCAGGCTAGGGAGGGAGATGGAGCAGGGGATGGCCCGGCCATCCACCTCCACCTCGAACAGCACGCGCCGGCCGTCCAGCCTTGGCCGCCCTGCGGCCTTCCGTCTCATTCCGGCCTGCATCACGCGGAGATCCCTGTCCTGTGGCTGGCGCATCCGGTCCTGCCCGGCGAAGCTGGCCGGCCCTGCTGCAACGCAGGAGAGGGGCCTGCGTCCCAGCGTCAGCGGCGCGGAAAGGCGGGTGACGGATGCGCGGCCTGCCATGCTGCCGTCTGGTCACGCCCGACCCTCAACCGCCAGTTGGGTAGGACGAGGTCGCAACCAAGCCCTCCTTAATGGGGAGGGACACGACCTTCGCTCGTCCGCCCCGCCGCAGCCGAAGCCTCTGGTGTCAGCGGCGCACGGGCCGGAGCAGGAGGCCAATCGCCGCCAGCAGGACCAGGCCGGCCGATGCCATGACCGGGATCGCCCGCCCCGGCCCCAGCGCATCCGCCAGCGCACCGATCGTCAGCACGCCCGCCGGCGCCATGCCGATGCAGGTGGTGACCAGGCCGAGCACGCGGGACCGCGCCTCGGGCGGCGCCTCGGTGACGGAGAGCGCGGTCTGCAGGGCCGAGAACAGGGCGGTGCCGATACCGGCCAGTATCAGCATACCGGTGGCCAGCCAGAGGGATGGCATCAGCGGCAGCAGCAGCAGGCAGAGCATGAAAAGAGCAGAGCCCGCGACCATCAGCCCCGGACGCAGCGGTACGCCATGCCTGGAGGCGAGGAACAACCCAGTCAGCAGCGCCCCTGCCGGCTCCGAGGCGGTCAGGATGCCCACCTGGAAAGGCGTGGCGGCATAGGTCTCGCTCCCCAGCGCCGGCAGCACCGCGTTGAAGCAGAAGCCGAAGATGTTCACCACGATGGTGAGCAGGATCACCACGGTCAGCGCCCGGTAGCGTCGCACCACCCGTACTGCATCGGCGATATCGGCGAAGACCTGCCGTGGCCTGAGCCGCCCCGGTGCCTGGCTGTGCCGCACTCCTGAGAGCAGCAGCAGGGCCAGCAGCGCACTGCCGGCGGAAAGCGCATAGGCTGCGGCCAAGCCGAACGTCTCATAGACCAGGCCACCGATCAGCGGGCCGGCCATGCGGGTGGTGTTCGCCGTCGTGCTGTCCAGCGCGACGGCCTGGACCATGTCCTGCTCGCCCGCCGCCTCGGTCAGCACGCGGCGGCGGGAGGCCATCTCGCCGGTCCAGACCAGGCCGGAGACCAGCATGCTGAGGCCAATATGCCAGACCTCGATTCGCCCTGTCAGGGTCAGGAAGATGATGGCGCAGGCGCTGGCCGCGATCAGCGCCTGCCCGGCCATCAGAAGCCGGCGGCGGTCCAGCACCTCCGCCACCGCCCCGGCCAGGGCGCCGACCAGCAGCATTGGCAGCGCCCGCATCAGCGCGACGAGCGAGACGGCGAAGGCGGAATGCGTGACCTCGAAGGTGAAGACGGAGGTGACCAGGATCTCCACCCAGCGTGTCGCATTTGCCAAGCCGCCCATGGCCCAGAGGCGCAGGAAGGCTGGATTGGCAAAGAGGCGGCGCAGGGGATGCGAGGACTGATCGGACCCCATCTCTCTCGGGCTGGCGTTTGCCGCAGGGTTCCCCCTCCGGCCGATTCTGTCGAGGGGAGGGATGGCAGGGCACGCGATCCGGTGCAGGATCGGGTGCAAGCAAGGAGAGGAATGCCATGCCCTATGCCCCGTCCGAAGGCGCCCGGCTCTATTACGAGGAGGCCGGCAGCGGCCATCCGATCATCTGGGTGCATGAATTCGGTGCCGACCACCGGGAGTGGGAGGACCAGATGCGCTTCTTCTCCCGCGAATACCGCTGCATCGCCTATGCGGCACGCGGCTACCCGCCCTCCGACGTGCCGGAGGAGGAGGCGCTCTACGGCCAGGAGCATGCGGTGAACGACATCGCCGCGGTGATGCGGCATCTCGGCATCGAGAAGGCGCATGTGGCGGGCCTGTCCATGGGCGGCTTCGCCACGCTGCTCTTCGGTATCCGCTATCCGCAGATGGCGACGGCGCTGGTGGTGGCCGGTGCCGGATCGGGCTCCCCGCGGCAGGAGCAGGCGGCCTTCCGCGAGGCCTGCGCGGTGCGGGCGGCGAAGCTGAAGGCGCAGGGCTGGCCCGGCGAGATGGCGGAGGAGATGGGCCACGGCCCGACCCGGATCCAACTGAAGAAGAAGGACCCGCGCGGCTGGGCGGCCTATATGCGGCGCCTGTCGGAGCATTCCGGCTTCGGCTCCGCCATGACCATGCGGTACTATCAGGGCGCGCGGGATTCGATCTTCGACTGGGAGGCGGAGCTGCGGAAGATGACGGTGCCGACTCTCCTCGCGGTCGGCGACGAGGACTGGCCCTGCATCGAGACCAACATCTTCCTGAAGAAGGTGCTGCCCAATGCCGGGCTATGGATGCAGCCGCGCACCGGCCATGCGATCAACCTGGAGGAGCCGATGGCCTTCAACCGGGCGGTGCAGGACTTCTTCAGCACGGTGGAGCGCGGGCGCTGGAGCCTGGACGCGACGGGCTGACGCCATGAAGGCTGGGCGGCGCGCCTAGCGCTCTGCCCAGCCAGGCCGGTACATCTGCCGCATCAGGCGCGCGGCGGCCTCGGACTGCGCGCTCCACCGTTCGCAGGCTGCCACATCGCCCCGGAAGCAGCGGTTCTGCAGGCTGCGGGCGGCGCCACTCGGGTTCACCGCAAGGCCGATGAAGCGCCCGTTGAGATAGACGCCGCCCCGCCCATCGGTCTGCAACCGGTTGCCGTCCCAGCTTCCTGTGCCCTGCGAGGCTTGGATCATGCGGGCGCAGGCATCAATGGTCATGTTGCCGACGGCGAGTTTGATCGTGCTACGCAGAACGGTGCATGGCGCAACCTGGGCAGCGACACTCTGCATAGCCCCCATGGCCAGCAGCCAGGATGCGGCGATCAAGCCTATGCGAAGGCATAGCTGCATGGCTCACTCCTCCCCAGGGGCGGGAGAAGCGTATACTGTGTGCCGTGGCTACCGCTTCAGCCTTGCGTGAGGGCCTGCCGGGGTGAGGCCATTACGGCCTCAGCCGCCTTCGATCTCCTCGCGCAGCAGCTCCAGTTCCAGCCATTCCTCCTCGGCCGCGGCCAGTTCGGCCTGCTTCGCCTCCAGGGCGGCGGTGAAGCGATCGAAACGGGCACGGTCGCGGCTATAAAGGGTTGGGTCGGCGAGTGCCTCCTGAAGCTTCGCAATATCGGCCTGCAGCGCCTCCATGCGGGCAGGCAGGGTCTGCAGGCTGTGCTGCTGGCGGAAGCTGAGCCTCCGCTTCGCGGATGCCGGCGCCGCCGGGGCAGCGGGTTTCGCCGCGGGCTGTCGTGGGGCGGGGGAGGGGGCTGGCTTCGCCTCCACCCCGTGCCCGCGCTGCGCCACCATGTCGCTGTAGCCGCCGGCATATTCCTGCCAGCGCCCGTCGCCCTCCGCCACGATCACCGAGGTCGCGACGCGGTCCAGGAAGTCGCGGTCATGGCTGACCACCAGCACCGTGCCCTGGTAGTCGGCGAGCAGTTCCTCCAGCAGGTCCAGGGTTTCCAGATCGAGGTCGTTGGTCGGCTCGTCCAGCACCAGCAGGTTGGAGGGCTTCGCCAGGGCGCGGGCCAGCATCAGCCGCCCCCGCTCCCCGCCCGAGAGCGCGCCGACCGGGGTGCGCGCCTGGTCCGGGATGAACAGGAAATCCTTCATGTAGCCGATGACATGCCGCGGCGTCCCGCCGACATAGACCGTATCGCCGCGCCCGCCGGTCAGCGCCTCGGCCAGGCTGGTGTTCGGATCCAGGCTTTCCCGCTTCTGGTCCAGCGTCACCATGGACAGCCCGGTGCCGAGCCGCACCTCGCCGGAATCGGGCGGTAGCATGCCGGTCAGCAGGTTCAGCAGCGTGGTCTTGCCCGCACCGTTCGGCCCGACGATGCCCACACGGTCGCGCCGCAGGATGCGGGTGGAGAAGTCGCGCACCACCGGCGGCGCATCGCCATAAGCCTTGGTGACATGCTCCGCCTGCACCACCAGCGTGCCGGAGCCTGCCCCCTCCGCCACTGTCATGCGCACGCTGCCGGTGGGGCGCAGCGCCTCCCGCCGCCGCTGGCGCAGCGCGGCGAGTTCGGCGACGCGACGCATGTTGCGCTTGCGCCGCGCGGTCACGCCGTAGCGCATCCAGTCCTCCTCGCGGAGGATCTGGCGGTCCAGCTTGTGGCGTTCGCGCTCCTCCTGTTCGAGGACGCTGTCGCGCCATTCCTCGAAATGGGCGAAGCCGCGCTCCAGCCGCCGGGTCACGCCGCGGTCAAGCCACACCATGGCGCGGGACAGGGTTTCCAGGAAGCGCCGGTCATGGCTGATGAGGACCAGCGCCGTCCGCATGGATTTCAGCTCCTCCTCCAGCCAGGCGATGGCGGGAAGGTCGAGATGGTTGGTCGGCTCGTCCAGCAGCAGGATGTCGGGGGAGGGGGCAAGCGCGCGGGCCAGGGCTGCGCGCCGGGCCTCGCCGCCGGAGAGACGCGCCGGATCCTCCGCCCCGCCCAGGCCGAGCTGTTCCAACAAGAAGCGCGCCCGGTGCGGGTCATCACCGGGGCCGAGCCCGGCCTCCACATAGGCAAGGGTGGTGGGGAAGCCGCCCAGATCGGGCTCCTGCGGCAGGTAGCGGAGCGTGGTTCCTGGTTGCAGGAAGCGGGTGCCGGCCTCCGGCTCCAGCATCCCGGCAGCGATGCGCAGCAGGGTGGACTTGCCGGAGCCATTGCGGCCGACCAACGCCAGCCGCTCCCCCGGCGCGACGGAGAGCGTTGCCCCTTGCAGCAGCGGCGTGGTGCCCAGGGTGAAGCGGATGTCCTGAAGGAGAAGAAGAGGCGGAGCCATGGCTGGAGCGCAAAGGGGGCGGAACCACTGGCCGCGTCAAGCGCCTGCCGCCCTCCGCCCTCTTGCTGTGCAGCCGGCCTCCGCGCCGGCCCTGCCTGGCCGGCTCATGCCGCCTGCGGCACGGCCTCCTGCCTAGCGCGTGGGATTCTTGCTGCCGCTGCCGGTGCCGTCCTGTTGCCGGAAGGCGTCCTCGACGTCCTTGTGGGAGATGCGGGCATCGGGGTTGCCGGGCTGGTTGAGGTTCTGCTCCTCCGTCTCGTCGCCCAGGACGCCGGGCTGCGAGCCGCCGCCCGCCCGTCCCTGCTCCTTCGCGCGGCCGCGGTCGCGATTCGGCTGGTTCTGCCCAGACATTTTGTCTCGGTCGCTGTCCGTCGCCATCTTTTGTCCTCCGCGGGGGCGGGTGGCTTCACCCGCCGGCCGGACAGAACGCGTCGCTCCCGGGCAGGATGCGCGAGTGCAGGCGGAACGGTCCGACCGGCCCTATTCGGCGTCGATTACCGGCGGGCGCCGCACCGCGTTCCAGAAGCGCCGGTAGACGTCGAGCGGCAGCAGGACGAAGGCGTCGGCGCCATTCCGGGTGAGCACCACTGGGCCGCGGACGGCCTGGTCCACCAGGCTCGGCTGCGATTCCTCCAGCGCGCCCATATCCATGCGCGGGATGCCTTCAAGGCCCGGTGCGGCCTCGCCTTCGGGGGTCGGACGAATCGCCTCGTCCTCATTGCGCGGCATGCGTAGAGCCATCCCAGGGTGCCGGCTGGAAGATGCACGCAAGTGGGTGGGGCGCCTAGCCCCGAGTCGACCAACGGCGCCGGGTCCTGCCGCCGCGGAAGGGGGCGGAAGCGACGGAGATTTGACCCGATGCGGAACCTCCCCGATCCTATCCGCTCCCGGGAGGATCTCTCATCATGACCGAACGCCCCTTCACCCGTGCCGATCTGGAGCTGCTGCGGCGCTGGGACACCCCGACCATCTGCAACGCCCTGGAGCTGGTGGTGCCGGCGCGGCGCGGCCGCGGCTTCACCCTGCGCCCCTTCGTCGCTGCCGATCCCAGCCTGCCGCCGATTTGCGGCCTGGCGCGCACCGGCCAGATTCGCGCTGCCGCCCCCTCCGGGCGCACGCGGGAGGAGGACAGGGCGGCGCGGATCGGCTGGTACGAATATGTTGTCGATGCCGACCTGCCGACCATCGTGGTGATCGAGGATCTGGACGATTCTCCCGGCTTCGGCGCCTTCTGGGGGGAGGTGAATTCCAATGTCCACAAGGGCCTGGGCGTGCTGGGCTGCGTCACCAACGGCTCCTTCCGCGACGTCGACATGCTGGCGCCGGGCTTCCAGATCCTGGGCGGCATGCTGAATCCGTCGCACGCGCATGTGCATGTCGTGGATTTCGGACGGGACGTGATCGTGCACGGCATGCCCTGCACGCATGACGATGTGGTGCATGCCGACCGCCATGGCGCCGTGGTCATTCCGGCCGAGGCGGTGCGCCAGCTTCCGGCGGCGATCGATCTCTGCGCCCGGCGGGAGAAGGTGATCCTCGATATGGCGAAGCGCGACGACTTCAACATCGACCGGCTGCGCGAGGCGCTGGCGGCGGCGGACGAGATCCACTGAGGGCCTGGCCCTTCATCCTGCCGCTGCTGCCCCTGGCGGCAGCGGCAGCGGAC
>CALGVL010000282.1 GCA_937930165.1 uncultured Acetobacteraceae bacterium | reverse complement strand
GCGCTGGCGGAGTGGCATGCGGGATTCCGGGCCCGCCCCTCAGTGCGGGCGACGGAGCATGTGGACGCCTGAGCGGTTGGCAGCCCCTCACGGGCACGGCTAGGCTTCCCGCAAAAGGGAGGAAGCGGCCATGCAGGAGCTGCGGATCGGCGACGTGGCCATCGCCAGCATCATCGAGCGCGACGGCCCCTGGCGGCGGCCGGAGGACATGTTCCCCGCCTGCGATCCGGAACTGGCGCGGCGCCATCTGGCGGAGATGGATCCGGTGGTCTTCGACCCCGTCTCCGGCCGCATGGTCATCACCTATCAGACCTTCGTGCTGCGCACGCCGAAGCACACCATCCTGGTGGATACCTGCACCGGCGAGGACAAGGGTTATCCGCCACCGATGGACTTCCCGAAGCAACCCTGGCTGGACGGGTTCCGCGCCCTCGGCCTGCGCTTCGAGGATATCGACTACGTCTTCTGCACGCATCTGCACATCGACCATTGCGGCTGGAACACGCGGCTGGTGAATGGGCGCTGGGTGCCGACCTTCCCGCGGGCGAAATACGTCTTCCACAAGCGCGAATACGCGGCCTGGGAGGAGGCGACGGCTCGCGGCGAGCAGCCGCCCGGCAATGTCTGGCGCTTCAATTGCGAGCCGGTGGTGGCGGCCGGACAGGCCCTTCTGGTGGATGACGACTTCACCCTGGACGACACGGTCTGGCTGACGCCGACGCCGGGGCACTCACCCTGCCATTGCTGCGTCAACATCGCCTCGCGCGGCCAGCGCGCGGTCGTCACCGGCGACCTGATGCACCATGCCTTGCAGGTGCGCGAGCCGGGCTGGTCCACCATCTTCGACTGGGATCCCGCCATGGCGGCCCAGTCCCGCCGGCGCTTCCTGGGCGAGGTGGCGGATACGGACACCGTGCTGCTGCCCATCCACTTCCCCGGCCGCACCGCCGGACGCGTGCAGGCGGATGGCGAGCGCTTCCGCTACCATTTCCTGTGAATGATCAAGGGAGGATCGTCGTGGCCAGGCTGCGCTATCTGGAAAAATCCGACCTGAAGCCGGAGGATCAGGACCTCCTCTCCCGCGACATCAATCTCTACAAGGCGCTGGTGCACAATCCGGGGGCGATGCGCGCCTTCAGTGGCCTGGGACAGTATATCCGGCACCGGACGAAGCTCGATCCGCGGCTGCGGGAGCTGGCGATCCTGCAGGTGGGCTGGCTGGCGCGCTCCGCCTATGAATGGTCGCACCATGTGAAGATCGGCCAGGATTTCGGCGTGACCGAAGCCGATATCGAGGGACTGATCGCGGAGAACAAGGGCCAGCCCTCGGCGCTGGAGCCGCTGGCGAAGCTGGTGCTGAAGGCGGCACGGGAGGTCTACGAGGGACCGGGCATCGCCGCCGATACCTTCGCGGCGTTGCGCAAGGAGCTGGATGACGCGGCAGTGATGGATCTGGTCATCACCGCCAGCTTCTATTGCGCCGTGGTTCGTATCCTCGCCTCGCTGGAGATCGATGTGGAGGACAGCTACCTGCCTTACCTCCACAAATATCCGCTGCCGGCGTGATCCGCCCATGACCGACGCCGCCCTCGCCTGCGACGCGCTGGTGGTCGGCTCCGGGGCCGGCGGGCTTTCCGCCGCGGTTACGGCGCGCGCCTTCGGCCTGGATGTGCTGGTGGTGGAGAAGGAGCCTTATTTCGGCGGCACCACCGCGCGCTCCGGCGGCTGGCTCTGGATTCCGTGCAGCCCGCATGCCCGCGCCGCCGGCATCGAGGACAGCCCGGAGGCGGCGCGGACCTACCTCCAGTACGAGGCAGGCAATCATTTCGATGCGCCCCGGGTGGATGCCTTCCTGAGATACGGCCCGGAGATGGTGGCCTTCATGGAGCGCGAGACCGCGGTGCGCTTCGAGCTCGGCCCGCAATTCTCCGACTATCATCCGGATGCGCCGGGCGCGAGGCCGGGCGGCCGCTCCATCTGCGCCGCGCCCTTCGACGGGCGCGAATTGGGCGAGGAGGTGCGGCGGCTGCGTCCGCCGCTGCGGGAGATCACCATGCTCGGCATGATGATCGGCTCGAACCGGGAGCTGCTGCATTTCTTCAACATCACCCGGTCGGTTCGCTCCGCCGGCTTCGTGGCGAAGTCGCTGGCGATCTTCGCGCGGGACATGGCGATGCGCGGCCGTGCCATGCGGCTGACCAATGGCAATGCGCTGGCGGCACGGCTGGCGAAATCCTGCTTCGATCTCGGCGTGCCGATCTGGACCAGCGCCCCCGCCGTGGCGCTGATCCGGGAGGGCGATGCGGTGCGCGGCGCGGTGGTGGAGCGCGACGGCCAGCACATCCGCATCGAGGCGCGGCGCGGCGTGGTGCTGGCGGCCGGCGGCTTCCCGCAGGAGGTGGCGCGGCGCAGGGCCCTGTTCCCGCACGCCCCCAGCGGCACCGAGCACTGGTCCCCTGCCCCGCCCGGCAATACCGGCGACGGGCTGCGCCTCGGCGAGAGCGTCGGCGCCGCGGTGGAGACTCGCTACCCGAACGCCGCGGCCTGGTGCCCCGTCTCCCTGGTGCCGCGGCGGGACGGGACCAAAGGCGTGTTCCCGCATTTCATCGACCGCGCCAAGCCGGGCGTGATCGGCGTGACGCGCCATGGGAAACGCTTCACCAACGAGGCCAATTCCTACCATGACTACGTGCAGGCCATGCTGCGGGCCTGCAGCGGGGAGGAGGAGGTCGCCTCCTGGCTCATCGCCGATCACCCGACCGTCCGCCGTTACGGCCTGGGCTTCGCCAAGCCCTTCCCGGTGCCGATCGGGCAGTATGTCCGTTCCGGCTATCTGCAGCGCGGCCGGACCCTGCGGGAATTGGCGCAGCGCACCGGAATAGACCCGGCGGGGCTGGAGGCAACCATCGCCACCTACAACGAAGCGGCACGGCGCGGCGAGGACCCGGAATTCGGCCGCGGCAGCACCGCCTACAACCGCTATCTCGGCGATGCGCTGGTGCGGCCGAATCCCTGCGTCGCCCCGATCGAGACCGGTCCCTTCTATGCGCTGAAGCTGGTGCCGGGTGATCTCGGCACCTTCGCCGGGCTGCGGGCGGATGCGGATGCGCGGGTGCTGGACCGGGAAGGCCGGGTCATTCCGGGCCTCTATGCCGCGGGCAACGACCTGGCCAGCATCATGGGCGGCAATTATCCCGGTGGCGGCATCACCCTGGGGCCGGCCATGACCTTCGGCTACATCGCCGCCCGGTACATGGCCGCGGCGGCACCCTGACCCCCTCCCCCTGGGCAAGCCGGCCCGGTCGTGGGAAGACAGCAGGACGCATTCTATGGGAACAGCCACCGCCATGAGCGAGACCAAGCAGGACCGGAAGAAGCCCAGGGGCCGCCAGTTCTTCGCCAATCCGGGCCCGACCAACATCCCGGATTCCGTTCTGCTGGCCGTGGCGCATACCACGGTCGACTTCAACGACGAGGCCTTCCTGGAGGTCTATGACGCCTGCGTGGCGGGGCTGAAGCGGGTGCTCAAGACCCGCCAACATGTGTTCATGTACACCGCCTCCGGCCATGGCGCCTGGGAGGCGAGCCTGGTGAACCTGCTCTCCCCCGGCGACACGGTGCTGATCCTGGAGAGCGGCCATTTCTCCGACTCCTGGGCGAAGATGGCGACCGATCTGGGCCTGGAGGTGCGGACCGTCCCGGCCGACTGGCGGCGCGGCGCCGATATCGGCGCGCTGAAGGCGGCGCTGGCGGCGGATGCCGGCCATGTCATCAAGGCCGTCTGCGTGGTGCACAACGAGACCTCCACCGGCATGACCCTGCCGATCCAGGAGGTGCGCGCCGCCATGGATGCGGCGCGGCATCCGGCGCTGCTGCTGGCGGATACCATCTCCTCCCTCGGCTCCATCGACTTCCGCATGGATGAATGGGGCGTGGATGCCGCGGTGGGCGGCAGCCAGAAGGGGCTGATGCTGCCGACCGGCATGAGCTTCACCGGCGTCTCGGAGAAGGCGATGGCGGCGCATCGCTCCTCCCGCCTGCCGAAGCATTATTTCAACTGGACCAACATGCTCGCCCGCCGGCACCGGAGCTTCGTCGGCACCGTGCCCATCAGCCTCTTCTACGGGCTGAAGGAATCGCTGCGGCTACTGGAGGAGGAAGGGCTGGACGCCGTTTTCGCCCGCCATCACCGGCTGGGCGAGGCGGTGCGGCGCTGCGTGCAGCACTGGTCCGGCAACAACGGCCCGCAGCTCTTCTGCCTCAACCCTTCCCGCTATTCGGACAGCGTCACCGCCGTGCTGATGCCGGAGGGCTATGATGCCGACGCGCTGCGCAGGACGGCGCTCACGCGCTTCAATGTCTCGCTGGGCGGCGGGTTGTCGAAGCTGCAGGGCAAGGTATTCCGCATCGGCCATCTCGGCGACCTGAACGAGGCGATGGTGCTCGGCACCCTCTCGGTGGTCGAGTTGGCGATGAAGGTGGACGGGGTGCCGCACACGCCGGGCGGCGTGGATGTGGCGATCGCCTACCTGGCCGAGACGGCAGACTGAGTCACCCTACCGGGCGGTCCGCATCCGGGCCGCCCGGTTCAGATCGCGCGCCACAGCCGGCGCGTCAGGGCCAGGGCCAGAAGCCCCTCGACGCCGCTGACGACACAGGCCCATTGCGCCCCGAAGGCATCGGCCAGCAGGCCGATATGCAGGAAGCCGACCGGCCCGATGCCGATGCAGACGGAGAGGATGCCGAGCACCCGGCTGCGCAATTCCGGCGGCGTCGCCAGATAGACCAGTGTCGCCTGCATGATGCTGAAGCCGGCGCCGCCGAGCCCGGTCAGCAACAGCGCCGCGCCTGCCAGCACCGGATGCGGCGCCAGGGCGAACAGCGTCAGCATCGCCAGGTAGAGCGTGACACCGCCGACATAGCAACGCCCATACAGCGCCGGCGGGACCAGCAGCGCCACGGCCAGCGCGCCGCAGAAGGCGCCGACCCCATCCATGCTGGACAGCACTCCCACCGCCTCCGGCCCGAGATGCAGGTGATCCAGCCCGATCACCGGAACCAGGCTGGTGAAGGGCCAGCCGAAGACGTTGAAGATGATGGTGACGGCCAGCGTGCCCATCAGCCGCCGGTCATGCCGCACGACCGCGAAGCCCTCGGCGATGCGTGCGAGAACGCCCTCCCCCGCAGCCTCCCGCACGCCGCTGCGGTAACGCAGCGTCAGCGCCGCCGCCAGGGCCATGGCGTAGAGCACCACACTCAGCACGAAGGCGCCGGCGATGCCGACGCTGGCGAAGATCACGCCGCTGAGGGTCGGCCCCAGCATGCGGCTGGCATTGTTGGCACCGACATCGAGGGACATGGCTGCCCCCATGCGGCCCGCCCCCACCACCTGGCCGATCATCAGCCGCCGCACCGGGTTGTCCGCCGCCCAGGCCAGGCCGTTGACGAAGCTTGCCACCGCCAGGTGCCACACGGTCAGTGCATCGGCGAGGGCCAGCAGCGCCAGCGCGAGCGAGGTGAGCAGGCTGACGGCGACCACGATCAGCAGGGCCGTCCGCTGCTCCACCCGCTCCGCCCAGGCGCCGAGGAAGGCACCGAACAGGCCCATGGGCAGCAGGCGCAGCATGGTCATCATAGCGACCAGGAAGGCGGAGCCGGTGGCGTCATAGACGAAGAGGCTGACCGCCAGCATCTCCAGCCACCGAACCACGAAGACGATCAGGCCGACGCTCCAGAGGCGTCGGAAATCGGGTTCTGCGAACAGGCTCCGCCGCGCCGTCCCAGGCATGGTCACTGCGGCCGTTTCCCTCTCGGTTGCCGGTCTGGCGCCGGACTGCAACGGCATGGTGCCGGCAACGGCCGCAGCGGGCAATGTGGCACGGGCCGGCCAGTTTGGGCATAGTCGCCGCAAGCGAGGAAACGTCAGGAGAACCCGATGGCCAGGCCCTTCGAAGGCATACGCATCATTGATGCGACGCATGTGCTGGCTGGGCCCTTCGCCGCCTACCAGCTTGCCCTGCTTGGCGCCGATGTGATCAAGCTGGAGCATCCGGAGGAGCCGGACCAGAGCCGTGACAGCGGCCCCGACCTGGCGCTGAACCGGGCCGGCATGGGCACCGCCTATCTCACCCAGGGTGCCAACAAACGCTCCATCACCCTGGACCTGAAGCAGGAGGCGGGACGCGCTGTGCTGCGCAAGCTGCTGGCCGGCGCCGACGTGCTGGTGGAGAATTACCGCCCCGGCGCATTCGAGGCGCTTGGCCTGGGCTATGAGGCCGTCTCGGCCATCAATCCGAAGCTGATCTACTGCTCCATCTCCGCCTTCGGCCATGGCGGACCGCGCGGTGGGCAGACGGCCTACGACCATGTGATCCAGGCGACATCCGGCATCATGGCCGCCACCGGCACGCCGGAGGTCAACCCGATCAAATTCGGCGCGCCGGCCATCGACTACGCCACCGGCACCATGGCCGCCTTCGCCCTGGCCAGCGCGCTGTTCCAGCGGGAGAGGACCGGACGCGGGCAGCGCATCGACCTTTCCATGCTGGATGTGGCGCTGATTCTGCAGGCATCGCATGTCGCGGCGTATCTGCGCACCGGCCAGGACGCGAAGCCTTCCGGCAACGACCATGTCTATGCGACCAACAGCGCCTATCCGACAAAGGACGGCATGGTGATGCTGGGGGCGAGCAACCTGCGGCAGCAGAGGCGCCTCTGGACAGCGCTGGGGCGGCCGGAGATGGCGAAGCCGGACAACGAGACGCGCCTCGCCGCCCGCGCCGAGGAGGCGGCGGTGCTGCGAGAGATCATGCTGACCCGCACGGCGCAGGAATGGGAGGAATTCCTCCAGTCCCGCCACGTCCCGGCGGCGCGGGTGCGGAGCATGGCGGAGGCACTGGCTGATCCGCAGGTGGAGGGCCGCCGTCTGGTCCACCGCTTTCCGAAGGGTGCACCGGGGATAGAGGGCGGCTTCGGCGTGCCGGCGACCGCTTTCCGCTTCGCGCATGGCGGGCCACAGGTGGACAGCCCGCCGCCGCACCTGGGCGCGGACACGGAAGCGGTGCTGGCGGAACTCGGCTACGTGCCCGCCGAAATCGCCGCGTTGCGCGCCCAGCGCGCGATCTGATCCCGTCCCGCCTCAGGCCGCCGCGCTCGGCCGGCCCTTCATGCGCGCATGATGCGCGGCGATGTTCTTCAGATCCGGGTTGATCGGCTGGCTGACCATGGCGCCGAAATCCAGGAAGGCGAAGAGCATGATGTCGGCCAGGGTCAGGCGGTCCCCGCAGAGAGTGATCTCGTCCAGTATTCGCAGATGGCGGTGATCTCCCTCAGCACCGTGCCGGCATCGAGCTCCAGGCATGGCAGTGTGCCGGTCGGGTTCTTCACCATATAGGTG
Organism: uncultured Acetobacteraceae bacterium; assembly: GCA_937930165.1. Taxonomy (GTDB): domain Bacteria; phylum Pseudomonadota; class Alphaproteobacteria; order Acetobacterales; family Acetobacteraceae; genus CALGVL01. The sequence continues at coordinate 15,996 of CALGVL010000282.1, read as the reverse complement.
GGCCGCCGGTTCTCGCCGCCGCGCGGTCGATCTCGACGCACGGGATCTCGATCCCGCGCTCGGCCACGAAGATGCGCAAGACGCGCGGATTGGGACCGACAGAATTGCGGAATTTCATGTGTGTTCTCCGTCGGCAGGATGCGGTGGCCGCGCCACCATGCCGAGCGGATCCTTGGGATGGCCATGTCCCGGCGTGACAGCACCGGCTTCCGCGATAATATCTCCCTGCCCAAGGGAGGGACCGACCGTGATCCACGAACTCCGCATCTATCGCTGCGTCCCCGGCCGCCTGCCCGCGCTGCTGAAGCGCTTCGAGACGATCACGCTCAAGCTCTGGGAACGCCACGGCATCCGTCAGGCCGGCTTCTGGACGGTTGGGATCGGCGAGTCCAACCAGGATCTCTACTACCTGCTCGCCTGGGAATCGCTGGCGGAGCGCGAAAGGAAGTGGAACGCTTTCATCGCCGATCCGGAATGGATCGCAGCGCGTGCCGAAACGGAGAAGGACGGGCAGATTGTTGCCTCGGTGAGCAACCAGATCCTGCTGCCCACCGCCTTCTCCGCGGTCCGCTGAGCGTGGCGCCGGGCGGCTGCCATGGCCGGCATTCCGACCTTCGCCACCCCGCCCGGCTTCCTCGGCGTCGCGCGGCATGATCCCGGCGCCGAATTCTGCGTCGCCGGCATCCCCTTCGATATCGGCACCACCAACCGTGCCGGCACCCGCGACGGGCCGGCGGCGATCCGGCGCGCCAGCCGCATGCTGGTGGACGGCGCGCATCCGGAGCATTGGGTGGAGCCGGCCACACTCTCCCTCTCCGATATCGGTGATTTCGAAATCGCCCTCGGCGACATCGCCGCCAGCCTGAAGCTGATCGAGGACCAGGCCGCGGAGGTTCCGCATCTCGTCGCGCTGGGCGGCGAGCATGGTATCACCTTACCGCTGCTGCGGGCGCTGACACGGCGGCTCGGCGGCCCGGTCGGCCTGCTGCATTTCGATGCGCATGTGGATACCTGGCCGGAGAATTTCGGCCAGCGTTACGCCCATGGCTCCGTCTTCTATCACGCGCTGGAGGAAGGGCTGGTGGAGCCGCAACGGATGATCCAGATCGGCATCCGCTCCCCGGTGCAGCGGGAGGTCTGGGACTGGACCCTCTCCCGCGGCGTCACCATCGTTTCGGCGCAGCAGGCGCATGCGGCGGGGCCGGATGCGTTGGCGGCGCAGGTGCGGGCGGTGCTGGGGGATGGCCCCGCCTATCTCTCCTTCGACATCGACGCGCTCGACCCGGCCTTCGCGCCGGGCACCGGTACGCCGGAGGTCGGCGGCCTCGCCACTTGGCAGGCCCAGGCCGTGCTGCGGCGGCTCCGCGGCATCGCCTTCGCCGGGATGGATGTGGTGGAGGTGGCGCCGGCCCATGACAGCGCGGAGATCACCGCCCTGGCCGCCGCGACCATGGTCTGGGAATATCTGGCGCTGCTCGGGGCAAGCGCGTAGCTGGCCGTTGGTTTTCCCGCCTACCCCCGGGTCCTGCCGGTGCCCTTGCCGGAAATTCTGGGGCGGCGCTGAAAATTCCTCTGGAATTATCGGCACCGAACCCCTATTTCTCCAGCCGCGCCCTAAACGGGGCGCGCTGACGCCATCGCACGTGCCGCGAGCCCGCCCGCAATGCCGAATGGGGGGCACAGCAACGACGGGAAGCGTCCTTTTCGTCCATGCCGGCCGCAGGATCATCCCCCTGGGGCCGGGGTCGTGAGGGATTGCCAATGTTGCTCGCCTGGTTCGCCGCGGTGCGAAGTCCGCATCGCCTGGTCTGAGGGACCCGCCCTCTCCTTCCAAATGATGCCGCGCGCTGCCCTGCGCGCACTCGCCTGCTCGCGAGGACTTCGCCATGAGCCTGCTTCGCTCCCGTGCCGCTGTTTCCCCCCTCCGCCGTCGCTTCGACGAGGCCGCGCCGGTCCTGCCCGCGATCAATGACCTGATCGCGGTGGAGCGGCCGGAGGAGCCGATGCACTGCCTGCGCCCTGCCGCCATCGCCGAGGCCGCCCGCGCCTTCGTCGCCGGTTTCCCCGGCGAGGTGCTCTATGCCGTGAAGTGCAACCCGGAGCCCGCCGTGCTGCGCGCGGTGTGGGAAGGCGGCGTGCGCCATTTCGACTGCGCCTCGGCGGCCGAGATCGCGCTGGTCCGCAGCCTCTTCCCGGAGGCGGCTATCCACTTCATGCACCCGGTCAAGGCCCGCGGCGCCATCCGCGAAGCGTGGGCGCGGCAGGGCGTGCGCGACTTCGTGCTCGACAGCGCCGGGGAGCTCGACAAGATCCTGACGGAAACCGGCGCGGGCGCGGCGGATGGGCTGGGATTGTTCGTGCGGCTGGCGCTGCCCAAGGGCGATGCGGTCTACGACCTCTCCGGCAAGTTCGGCGCGGCGCCGGAGGAGGCGGCGGAGCTGCTGCGCGCGGCGCGGCCGCATGCGGCGCGGCTCGGCCTCTGCTTCCATGTCGGCTCGCAATGCCTGGATCCGCTGGCCTGGCGGCGCGCCCTGGCGCTGGTGGGCGAGGTCATCCGCGCAGCCGGCGTGGCGGTGGATGTCGTGGATGTCGGCGGCGGCTTCCCGGTCGCCTATCCCGATGTCGAGCCGCCCCCGCTCGGCGCCTTCTTCGCCGAGATCGAGGCGGGGTTCGAGGCGTTGAACCTGCCCGAAGGCACCGCCCTCTGGGCCGAGCCCGGGCGGGCGCTGGTCGCCGCCGGCGGCTCGGTGGTGGTGCAGGTGCAGATGCGGCGCGGCGACGCGCTGTATGTGAATGACGGTGTCTATGGCGCCCTGTCGGATGCGGGCGTGCCGGGCTTCAATTTCCCGGTGCGGCTGATCCGGCCGGACGGTCCGGCGCCGTCGGCCATGCTGCGCGGCTTCACGCTGTTCGGCCCCACCTGCGACAGCGCCGACCGCATGAACGGCCCCTTCCCGCTGCCCGCGGATGTGCGGGAGGGCGACTGGATCGAGATCGGCCAGCTCGGTGCCTATGGCGCCTGCCTGCGCACCGCCTTCAACGGCTTCGACCGGGCCCGCCTGGTCGAGGTCCGCGACCGGCCGATGCTCGACCCCGCCGCGCCGGCCGAGGCCGCGGCGGCCTGAACCGGCAGGGGGCGCAATGCCCCCTGTCGCCGAAGTCGAGCCTTCCGCCAGGCTTTCCCAAAGCCTGATGGGAGGAACGACATGCAGGCGCCCATCATCAAGGTGCGCAACGTCGTCTGGGGCCGGCTGCGCTCGCCGGATCCGAACGAGGCGGATCTGCACAAGCTCTCCCGCGAGGCCGAGGGCACCTCCCCGGTCGAACCGCTGGAGGAGCCGGGCGGCGGGCTGCGCGTGTGGCTGCGGGAGCCGAACGGCTTCCTCATCGAGGTGATCTGGGGCCTCACCAGCCTGCCGGTGCTGCCGGCGCGAACCAGCCTGCTGAACACCGGACCGGAGCGGTGCCGCCTCGGCGAGCTCCAGCGCATCGAGCCGCAGCCCTGCGAGGTGAAGCGTAAGCGCGGCGAAGCGGCCCTTCTTCCGGCGCGGCCCTTGGATGTGCTGGGTCGGCTTGGAGCGAGGGGCTTTGAGCTGACGTTATGGATAGCGCTAACGACGACGCGAAGGGCGTTGGGTATCGCCGGATCGAGGTTCTGACGGGGCCTGGGCGGCGGCGGAAGTGGTCGGACGACGACAAGGCGCGGATTGTCGCGGAAACCGCCGAGCCTGGTGCGGTGGTGACCGAGGTTGCCCGTCGCTGGCAGGTTTCGCCACAGCAGGTGTTTGACTGGCGCCGCCAAGCCCGTAAGGCGCTGGCGGCGACTGCCGCGCCGACGGAACTGGCCTTCGTGCCGGTCGTGCCGGTCGTGCCGGCGCCGCCGGAGGCCGCGGCAGCCGCGATACCGGCGCGTCCCACGGCATCGATCGAGGTCAAGTTGGCCGGTGCGGTTCTGCGTGTCGCGCCAGGGACCGACGTGGACCTGCTGACGGCTGTGCTGCGGGCCATCCGGGTATCGGCGGCATGATCACCTTGCCTGCCGGCACGCGGATCCTGCTGGCGACCAAGCCTGTGGACTTCCGCAAGGGGGCCCATGGCCTGGCAGCGCTCGCGGCCGAGGTGCTGGGCGAGGACCCATTCTCAGGTGTGGTGGTGGTGTTCCGCTCCAAGCGGGCGGACCGGATCAAGATCCTGGTCTGGGACGGCAGTGGCCTGGTCTTGATCTGGAAGCAACTGGAGGGCAACACCTTTCGATGGCCGCCGGTGGTGGACGGGGTGATGCGGCTGAAACCGGTGGAGTTTGCCGCGGTGTTCGACGGGATCGATTGGCGACGGGTGCAGGCAACGCGGGAGATTCCCACGCCGAGCGTTCCTGCGTAGACTCGGCGGCATGATGCGCGCCGCGGGTGACGAGACGCCGACACTGCCGGAGGATGCTGCGGCACTGCGCGCATTGCTGCTCGAGACCCTGGCGAAGTGTGACACATTGGCCGCCGAGCGGGATGCGCTGGCCTCCCGCAACGAGCAGCTGCAGCACCTGCTGCTGCAGCTGAAGCGCCGGCAGTTCGGGCGGAAGTCGGAGCAACTGCCCGAGGACCAGCTGCTGTTCGCCTTCGAGGAGATCGAGGCAACGCTGGCCGCCAACGCCGCCGAGGGAGCCAAGCACTCCCCGGCGCTGCGGGACCAGCAGGCAAAGCGCCGCCGGGCCGGCCGCGGCCGCCTGCCGGCGCACCTGCCGCGGATCGAGGTGGTGCTGGCGCCGGAGGCGGCGGCCTGCCCCTGCTGCCAGGGCCCGCTGGTCGAGATCGGGGTCGATGCCGCCGAGCGGCTGGACGTGATCCCGGCCCAGTTCCGGGTGATCGTGACCAAGCGGCCGAAGCTGGCCTGCCGGGCCTGCCCCGGTGTCGTCCTGCAGGCCCCCGCGCCGGCCCGCCTGATCGAGGGCGGCATGCCGACCGAGGCGACGGTCGCGCATGTCCTGGTCTCGCGCTATGCCGACCACCTGCCGCTCTACCGTCAGTCGCAGATCCTGGCCCGGCAGGGCATCGAGATCGGACGCGAGAGCCTAGCCGACTGGACCGGAACGGCGGCCATGGAGGTGGTGCCGGTGGTGCGCCGGATGCACGAGATCCTGCTGGCCTCGCCGCGGCTGTTCGCCGATGAGACCACCATGCCGGTGCTCGACCCTGGCCGCGGCCAGACCAAGAAGGGCTTCGCCTGGGCGATCGCCCGCGACGACCGGCCCTGGGGCGGCGCGGACCCGCCGGCGGTGGTGTTCCACTACGCGCCGGGCCGCGGGGCGAAGCATCCGAAGGTTCTGCTGGCCGACTATCAGGGGGTCCTGCAGTGCGACGGCTACACGGCCTACAAGACCCTGGCCGCGGCCAATACGGGCATCACCCTAGCATTCTGCTGGTCGCACGTCCGGAGGGAGTTCATCGAACTGGCGAAGAGCAAGATGCCGATCGCCACCGAGGCCCTGCAGCGCATCGCCGCCCTCTACGCCATCGAGGCAGAAGTCCGGGGCCAGCCAGCGGAGACCCGCCGCACCGTCCGGCAGGCGAAGAGCCGGCCGCTGGTCGAGGACCTGTTCCCCTGGCTCACCGCGCAACTCGCCTGCCTGCCGGGCGGCAGCCCGACCGCCAAGGCGATCCGCTATGCCCTGAACCACCGCGATGGCCTGGTCCGATTCCTCGACGATGGCAGGATCGAGCCGGACACGAATGTGGTGGAACGCGCCATCAGGCCCCTGGTCTTGAGCCGCAAGAATGCACTTTTCGCCTCGGGCGATGATGGGGGTGCGCGGTGGGCCGCGGTCGCCTCGCTGGTCGAAACCTGCAAGCTAAACGGTGTCGATCCACAGCGCTATTTCACCGACCTGCTGACCCGCCTGGTCAATGGCTGGCCCAACAGCCGCATCGACGAACTCATGCCCTGGCACTGGGCGACCACGAAAAGCAGCTGACCGTCAAGCAGCCCGGAGAAGGGTCCGAAACCCTCGCTTACGGTGAAGCGCATCGGCCATGCGGTGATCGCCACACCGGATATCGAAGGCTCCGTCGCCTGGGCACACAGGCATCTCGGCCTGGTCGTCTCCGACGACGTGCATGCCGAGGAGGATCCAGAGACCCTGCTGGCCAGCTTCAACCGCGCCGACCGCGGCAGCGACTATGTGGACCACCACTCCATGACATTCGCGCAGCATGAGCGGCGCGGCCTGAACCACGTCTCCTTCGAGGTGCAGGATGTGGACGACCTCTTCGCCGGGCACGGGAGATCGCGCGCTGGCGGGCACTGATCCGAGAGCAGGGGATCAGCGCTGAATAGCGCCTCAGGGCGCCAGCACCAGGGCGCCGGTGACCTGGCCGGCGCGCAGGCGGTCCAATGCCTCGTTCGCCGCAGCGAGGGGCAGGACCTCCACCGCCGTGCGCACCGGCACCCTTGGCGCCAGCGCCATGAAAGCCTCTCCATCCGCGCGGGTGAGATTGGCAACGGAGCGCAGCACGCGCTCATGCCACAGGATCTCGTAGGGGAAGGCCGGGATGTCGCTCATATGGATGCCAGCGCAGACCACGGTGCCGCCGCGGTCCACGGCCCGCAGCGCGGCAGGCACCAGGGCGCCGACCGGTGCGAAGATCAGCGCCGCATCCAGCGGCTCCGGCGGCGCCTCGTCCGAGCCGCCGGCCCATACCGCGCCGAGCCCGCGCGCGAATTCCTGCGCCACGGTGTCGCCCGGCCGGGTGAAGGCGAAGACCTGCCGCCCCTCATGCCGCGCGACCTGGGCGACGATATGCGCCGCCGCGCCGAAGCCGTAGATGCCGAGCCGCGCCGGATTCCCCGCCATGCGCAGCGCCCTGTGCCCGATCAGCCCGGCGCAGAGCAGCGGCGCCGCCTCGGCATCCGCATAGCCCTCCGGCAGGGGCAGGCAGAAGCGTGCATCCGCCACCGTCAATTCGGCGTAGCCGCCATCGATCTGATAGCCGGTGAAGCGCGCCGCCACGCACAGATTCTCCCGCCCGGAGCGGCAAAAGCGGCAGGTGCCGCAGGTGAAACCGAGCCAGGGCACCCCCACCCGCTCGCCCGGACGGAACCGCTCTACACCTGGCCCGGCGACCAGCACCCTGCCGACGATCTCATGGCCCGGGATGACATCCGGCTTCGGGTCCGGAAGCTCGCCATCCACCACATGCAGGTCGGTCCGGCAGACCGCGCAGGCGCAGACCTGCAGCAGAAGCTGCCCGGGGCCGGGCACCGGATCCGGCACCGCCTCAGCGACCAGCCTCCGGCCGGGGTGGCGCAGGCGCATGGCATGCATCTCTGCCTCCTATAGCGGCATGGGCGTCGCAATCCCCCGCATGGCAAGGCCGTTCATGCGGGTGGCGTCCTTCCCCAGCTCGCCGCGCAGCGCCGGGGCGAGCACCGGATTGCAGACGGTGGGCGAGGCCAGGCACTCGATCATCAGCGACAGCCCTACACCCTTGGCGCCGGCGGCGGTGAACAGGCTCTCGGCCAGGCGCTCAGCCCCCGGCCGGCAGGTAGCGGTCCAGCCAGCCTTTCAGGATGGCCCTGGTCCGCGGGTTGCCGTTGGCCAGTGGGAAATGGCCGATGCCGGTGATGAGCACGAGATCCTTGGGCTGGCGCGCCTTCTCCCACAGGGCGATCAACTGCTCGGTCGGCGTCACCGTGTCGTCGGAGCCGTGGAGGAACAGCACCGGGCGCGGGCTGATCTGGTGCACCACTCCTCCGCCCGGAAGTCGAAGCGCAGCGCCACATAGGCCCCCCCAGCATCCGGGCCATCAGCTCCGCATGGCTGTTGTCCTTCGAGCCGGCGACACCGTGCAGCACGATGAAGGCGGGCAGGCGCTCGCCTTCCTTGCGGCTGTCCGGAACGTGCAGGTCCCCGGCCAGTTCGATGCCGTCCGAGGTGAAGGTGACCGGGCAGTCCATGCTGCCTCCCCCTCATGCCCGCGGCCGTTGCGGCCGGCTCGGTTCTTCCCTCACTCCACCCTGATGCCGGCCGACTGCGCGACCTCGCTCGTCTCTGCCATCTCGCGGCGGATGCGGGCGGCGAATTCCTCCGGCCCCTCGCCGCCTGGGATGCCGCCCTGCTCGACGATCCTGCGGACGAAATCCGGCCGCTTCAGCAGGGCCTGCACATCGGCGGCGATGCGGCGGACGATCGGATCCGGCGTGCCGGCCGGCCCGATCAGCCCGTACCAGGGGCTGGTGTCGGGGATCTCGAGGCCGGACTCCGCCAGGGTCGGCACGCCGGGCAGCGTCTCGACGCGCTGCGGCCCGCAGATCGCGACCGGCCGCAGCTTGCCGTCGCGGACCAGGCCGATGGCGCCGGAGAGGGTGCTGAAGGTGATCGGCACGCGGCCGCCGATCACGTCCTGCAAGGCCGGCGCGGCGCCGCGATAGGCGATGGGCGTCAGCTCGATGCCGGCCTTGCGCCTGAACATCTCCCCGGCGAAATGCCCGGAGGAGCCATTGCCGGAGGTGGCATAGGCCAGCCCGCCCCGCCCCTTCGCCGCCTCCACCACCTCGCGCGCCGTCCGCAGGGGCGAGTCCGGCCCGGTGAACAGCACCGTGGGCGAGCTGTAGATCAGCACGATGGGCGCGAAATCCTTGACCGTGTCATAGGGCAGCCGCGCATAGACGGCGGGGTTGCTGGAATGGACGCTGGCGGCCAGCAGCAGCGTGTAGCCGTCCGGCGCAGAACGGGCGACGGCCTCGCTGCCGATGATGGAGCTGGCGCCGGGGCGGTTCTCGATCACCAGAGGCTGGCCTCAGGCGCTCTGCAGCGGGTCCTGCAGGATGCGCGCGGCGAAGTCCGTAGGTCCGCCGGCCGGATAGCCGACGATCAGCCGCACCGGCCGCTCCGGCCAGGCCGCGGCGCGGGCGGCGAAGGGCAATATAGCGGCAAGGCCAAGGGTGGCGCGGCGTGTCGGCATCATGTCCTCCCATTTTGTCGTGCTGTGGCCCGCTTCGGGGCTTCTGCCGGGGAGAACGATCCGCGCCTGGTCTTTCGGCGTCAAGCAACCACCCACCGGGGAGGCAACCCGGCAAGCCGCCCCGTCGTTCTGCCCCGCACGGAAGCGGCACCCGGGCCGCGATGCGAAGGAGGCACGGATGACACGCGGTCTCGGCGGGCATTCCCCCGCCAATGTCACGCACAACCTGAAGGGCATCCATTTCCCCGCCAGCAAGAAGGACCTCGTGCAGCAGGCGAAGCGGAATGGCGCCGAGCCAGCGGTGATGGAGGTGATCCAGGGCATGCCGGACCAGCAATATGAAACCATCGCCGATGTGATGAAGGCGGTGGGCGAGGTGGAGCGCGGCCCGGAATCGGGCTGAAGCCGCGCCCGCCTGGATACGCCGCCGGGCGGAACCCGGCGGCGCAGCCTGCGCTCCCATCCCTGTCCCAGCACATGGAGGAGTCGCATGGCTGCCGAACTGAACGGCCGCTCCGTCGCCATTCTCGCCACCGATGGCGTCGAGCAGGTGGAACTCACCAAGCCGATGCAAGCCCTGAAGGAGGCCGGCGCCCAGGTGCAAGTGGTGGCACCCAAATCCGGCTCGATCCAGGGCTGGAACCACTTCGACAAGGGCGACACGATCAAGGTGGACCAGCCGCTCGACCAGGCGGATCCGAACCGCTTCGATGCGCTGATGCTGCCGGGCGGCGTCATCAACCCGGATCAGCTGCGGCTGCAGCCGAAGGCGATCGAGTTCATCCGCCACTTCGTGCAGTCGGGCAAGCCGATCGCCGCCATCTGCCACGGCCCCTGGACGTTGATCGACGCTGGCGGCGTGAACGGCAAGCGGATGACGAGCTGGCCCTCGTTGCAAACGGACCTGCGCAATGCCGGCGCGCAATGGGTGGATGAGCAGGTCGTCACCGACCGGGGCCTCGTCACCTCCCGCAAGCCGGACGACATCCCGGCCTTCAACAGGAAGATGATCGAGGAATTCCGCGAGGGCCGGCACCAGGCGCCGCACGCCGCCTGATGCAACTTCGGCGCGGCGGCCCTCTCCGGGGCCGCCGCTGCCCCTTTCCCATCGCGCCCCGCCGTGCTGCCATGGCCCCTCCGAACGGAAGGGACCGAGCATGCAACCGGCGCTGCGCAGCCATCGTCCGCTCATCATGGGCCGCCACGGCGCGGTGGCCAGCAACCATCCGGTCGCCACCCAGGCCGGGCTGGATGTGCTGCGCGCCGGCGGCAATGCCGCTGATGCCACCATCGCCGTCGCGCTGGCCCTGGGCGTGGCGGAGCCGCATATGTCCGGCCTGGGCGGCGACGGCTTCTACCACCTGCACGGCGCCGCGGATGGCAGAGCCGTCACCATCAATGCCACCGGCGCCGCACCCGCCACCGCCACGGTGGAGCGATACCGCGCCGAGGGCGGCATTCCCGTGCATGGACCGCTCAGCATCTCCACCCCCGGCATGCTGGCCGGGCTTGCCATGCTGCACCGGGACTTCGGCAGCCTGCCCTGGGAGCGGCTCTGCGCTCCGGCGATCGAGGCGGCACGGGATGGCGTCGCCGTCACCCATACCTACCGGCACTTCTCCGGAGAGCAGCGTTTCCGCCTGCAGCCGGATGCAGCGAGCCGCGCCCGTTTCCTCGGCCCCGATGGCGAGCCGCCAGCGCTCGGCAGCCTGCTGGTGCAGCCTGAACTGGCGGCAACCCTGGAGGAGATTGCCCGCGAGGGCGCGGAGGGCTTCTATCGCGGCCGCCTCGCCCGGCGCATCGCGGCCGGCGTCGCGGCAGCCGGCGGGCTGGTAGCAGAGGCCGATCTCGCCGCCTGTGAACCGCAGGTCCAGTCGCCCATTGCCGTGCCCTGGCGCGGTTTCGAGGTGCGGCAGACCCCGCCCAATTCCACCGGCTTCACCTTCCTGCAGATGCTGCGCATCCTGGAGCGGTTCGACCTGGATGGCCTCGACCGGGATTCGCCGGCGCTGATCCATCTCCTGGTCGAGGCGAAGAAGCGCGCCTTCCTGGACCGCGAAGCCTATGGGATGGACCCGCGTTCCGGCGAGATCCCGCTCGACATGCTGCTGTCCGAGGCGCGGGCGGCGCAGCATGCCGCCGCCATCGACCTGCGGCGCGCGGCGCATCTGCCGGTACGGGCGATGCCGGAATCCGACACCACCTATTTCTGCGTGGTGGATGCTGCGGGGAATGCGGTTTCCGCCATCCAGTCGCTGAACTCCGCCTTCGGCAGCGGCGTGACGGCGGGCGATACCGGCATCCTGATGAACAACCGCATGGCCTATTGGCATCTGGAGGAAGGCCATGCCAACCGGCTGCAGCCCGGCCGCCGCGTGCGGCACACCATGAATGCGCCGATGGTGTTCCGGGATGGCCGGCTCTGGGCCGTGTTCGGCACACCAGGGGCGGACAACCAGGTGCAGGTGAACCTTCAGGTCCTGGTCAGCATGGCGGTCTTCGGCCTGGATCCTCAGCAGGCGGTGGAGGCCCCGCGCTGGACCAGCAGCCAGCCCGGCCAGGCCGCGAACTACCCGCATGGCGGGGAGGACCTGCTGACCCTGGAGGCCGGCCTCGCCGCCGCCGCGCCGGAGCTGGAGGCGCTGGGCCACAAGGTGAAGATTGTGCCGCCGCTGGAAGGCCCCTGCAGTGTGGAGGCAATCCGGCTGCTGGAGAACGGGGTGCGGATGGCCGGCAGCGACCCGCGACGGGACGGCTGGGCCGGGGCCTATTGAGGCCCCCGCCTAGCCCTGCAGCAGGAAGGGGTTCCGCTTTCTCTCCTGCCCGAATGTCGAGCCCGGGCCATGGCCGCAGAGGAAGGTGATGTCATCGCCCAGCGGCAGCAGCTTGCCATGGATCGCCGCCAGCAGCGCCGCATGGTCGCCATAGGGAAAGTCCGTGCGGCCGATGGAGCCCTGGAACAGCACATCCCCCACCAGCGCGACGCGCAGCGCCGTGCTGACGAAGACCACATGGCCCGGCGTATGGCCGGGGCAGTGCAGCACGGCGAAGGGCTGGCCGCCGATCTCCACCGTGTCGCCCTCCTTGAGCCATTGGTCGGGCGTGACGTTGCGCGCATCGGTCATGCCGTAGCGCGCCCCCTGCTGCGCCAGCCCGTCCAGCAGGAATCGGTCGCGCTCATCCGGACCGATGATGGGGGGCGGTGCCTCCCGCCCCTCGCCCAGCGCCTCGCGCAGCGCGGCCGCGCCGCCGGCATGGTCCATATGGCCATGCGTCAGCAGGATGCGCTCGACCTCGATCTTCAATTCAGCCAGCGCGGCGAGGATGCGGTCCACCTCGCCGCCCGGATCCACCACCACGCCCTTCCTCGTCTCCTCCTCCCATAGCAGGGCGCAATTCTGCTGGAAGGGCGTGACGGGGAGGATGGCTGCCTTCAGGCCCATGGGCTCGTTTCCATTTCGCCGGACACAGGCAGGGCAACTCGGCCCGCCGGGGCCCGAAGTCAAGGAGGCACGGCGTCCAGGGTGGACCCGCGGGCATATCCGAAGCACCTTGCCGCCATGTCCAGCCATGCCCAAGCCCGGCCTGCCGGCCTTGCCGCCGGCGCCGCCCTGCCGCCGGTGGCGGTTGCCACCATGCTCCTCCTCTGCGCCGCCTGGGGGGTGAACATGGTGGCGGTGAAGCTCGGTATGGCCGGCATTCCGCCAGCCCTTCAGGCGGGGCTGCGCTCTGCCATCGGGGCGGCTCTGCTGCTGGGCTGGTGCCGCTGGCGCGGGATCTCCTTCGGCGACTGGCGGCGGGACGGCACCCTCGCGCCGGGCATCCTGGCGGGGCTGCTGTTCGGGCTGGAATTCCTGCTGCTCTATATCGGCGTGGGCTACACCACCGCCTCGCGCGCCGTGGTCTTCCTATACGGGGCGCCTTTCGTGGTGGCGCTGGGCGTGCATGTCCTGCTGCCGGATGACCGGCTGACACCAGCCAAGGCGGCCGGCCTGGTCATCGCCTTCGGCGGGCTGCTCCTCGCCTTCGCCGATGGGCTGCGCCAGCAGACGGGCGAGCTGGCGCTGCTCGGCGATGCGCTCTGCCTGCTGGGCGGCGTGCTCTGGGGGGCGACGACGGTGCTGGTGAAGGCATCCCGCCTGCGCAGCGCACCGCCGGTGCTGACCCTGCAATACCAACTCGTCGTCTCCGCGCCCCTGCTGCTGCTGGCCTCACCGCTTCTGGGCGAGCCGCTTTCCGTCTCGCTGACGCCGGTGGTGGCGGCCTCCTTCCTCTACCAGGCGGCCGGCATCGCCTTCGCCAGCTACACGGCCTGGTTCTGGCTGGTGTCGCGCCACTCGGCCTCCCGCCTCGCCGCCTTCAGCTTCCTGACGCCGGTCTTCGGCGTGCTGGCCGGCGCGCTACTGCTAGGCGAGCGGCTGGGCAGCCTCTTCGCCCTCGCGGTCCTGCTGGTGGCGGCGGGCCTCTGGCTGGTGAACCGGCCCACGCGATGACGCGCGGGCGGAATCAGTCGCGCATCCCGCCCTTCATCCGCACCGGGATGCGCAGGTAACGCACGCCGTTGCTCTTGGCGGGCGGGAAGCGGCCGGCGCGCATGTTCACCTGGATCGAGGGCAGCAGCAGCAGCGGCGGCGCCAGCTTGGCGTCGCGCGTCTCGCGCATCTCGACGAATTCCTCCTCGCTGATGCCGTCCTTCACATGCGGGTTGCGGGCGCGCTGCTCGGCCACCGTGCTCTCCCAGGCATAGTGGTCGCGGCCCGGCGCCTTGTAGTCGTGGCAGGTGAAGATGCGCGTCTCCGGCGGCAGGGCGAGCAGGCGGCGGATCGAGCGCCACAGCGTCCGCGCATCCCCGCCCGGGAAGTCGCAGCGCGCGGTGCCGTAATCCGGCATGAAGAGCGTGTCGCCCACGAAGGCGGCATCGGCCACCAGATAGGCGATGCAGGCCGGGGTATGGCCCGGCACATGCATCACCCGCACGGGCAGGGAGCCGATCCGGAATTCCTCTCCGTCGCGGAACAGGTGGTCGAAATCGCCACCCTCGGGCAGCAGGTCATCGGCCCCGAAGACGGGGCGGAAGATAGTCTGGACCTCACGGATATGCTCGCCGATGCCGATCCGCGCCCCGGTCCTCGCCTTGACATAGGGGGAGGCAGTGAGGTGGTCGGCATGCACATGGGTCTCCAGCACCCAGTCCAGGATGACGCCTTCCTCCTCGGCGGCGCGCAGCACGGCATCGATGCTTTTCGTATCGGCCTCGCCGCTGCGGTTGTCCCAGTCCAGGACCGGATCGATCACCGCGCCGTGCATGGTGGCGGGATCCCAGACCAGATAGGTGACGGTATTCGTCGCCTCGTCGAAGAAGGCCCGGATCGCGGGCCCGGTTGCCGCTGCCATCGCTTCCTCCGTCGTGCCACGACGCATCATAGGGCACCATCCGGCCTGCGCCCCGGAAATCTTTTACCGGTCCCGCCGGCCTCAGCCCGGCCCGCTCAGGGCTAGGTGATCGCCAGTTACGCTCCCGCAGGATGGTTGAGGCGCCGGCATGGATGTGCAGCCAGGCGCCGCATCCAGGGTTCGCCGGATTTCCACTTGCCGGTCATCACCCGGGCTGGTCTGCTGGCCCATCTCCCCGGATGGAGGCCCGCCATGCAGCCCTCCCCCTCCGCCCTTTCCCTTTCTCCGCTCCGCCGCTGGCCGCTGCCGCCAAGGGTGAGGCGATGACGGTTACGCGGCGTAGGCTCTGCGGCGCGGCGCTGGCGATGCTGCCGGGCCTGGCCGCGGCGGCCCGGCCGGAATTGCGCGTCGGGTCCAAGAATTTCACCGAACAGTTGGTGGTCGGGGAACTCTACGCCCAGGCGCTGGAAGCGGCGGGCGCCAGGGTGGAGCGCCGGCTCAATCTCGGTGGCACGCTGATCGCGCAGCAGGCGCTGACCAGCGGGCAAATCGACCTCTATCCCGAATATACCGGCACCGGCCTTGGCGTCGTGCTGAAGCAGCCGACCGCGGGCAGCACGGAACAGGTCTACCAACGGGTTCGCGAGGGCTATGAGCGCGAATTCCAGGCGACCTGGCTGACGCCCTCCGGCGTGGACAACGGCAATGCGCTGCTGGTCCTGCCCGAGACGGCGCGGCGCCACCACCTTACGACGCTCTCCGACCTGGCCCGCGTGGCGCCGCAGCTCACCCTTGCCGCCGGGAACGAATTCGCCGGCCGCGCCGATGGCCTGCCGGGGCTGGAGCGCGTCTATGGCATGCGTTTCAAGCGCTTCCGGCAATTCGCCGCGCTCGGCCTGCGCTATGCGGCGCTGCGGCACGGCCAGGCGGATGTGGTGAATGCCTATGCGACCGACTGGCAGATCAAGAGCGGCGGCTTCGTGGTGCTGCGCGACGACAGGCATCTCTGGCCGCCCTACCAGCTTGCCCCGGTGGTCCGGCTGGACGCGCTGCACCGCTTCCCGCCGCTGCGGCAGGTGCTGGAGCGGGTGGACCGGCTGCTCGACAACGAGGTGATGCAGGAGCTGAACCGCCAGGTGGACCAGGACGGCGACGAACCGCGCGAGGTCGCGGCGCGCTTCCTGCAGGAGCACGGCCTCATCCGATGAGGTGGACAACCCGCAACCCGGATGTGATCGCCGCCGCGCTGGCCACCCATATCGAGCTGGTCGGCGCCGCGCTGCTGGTGGCGCTGGCCATCAGCCTGCCGGTCGGAGTGCTGGCGGCGCGGCATGGGCTGCTGCGTGGGGTGGCGCTGGGCTCGGCCTCGGTGCTCTACAGTATTCCCAGCCTGGCGCTCTTCGCGCTGCTGGTGCCGGTGCTCGGCCTCGGCTTCCGGTCGGCGCTGTTGGCCCTGGTGAGCTATGCCGTGCCGGTCCTGTTGCGTGCCCTGGTTACCGGTTTGCGCATGGTGCCCGCAGAGGTGCTGGAAGCCGCGGACGGCATGGGCCTGACCCGGCACCAGCGCTTGTGGCGGGTGGAACTGCCGCTCGCCCTGCCGGCGCTGCTGGGCGGACTGCGAGTGGCGGGGGTGACGCTTGTCTCGGCC
>CALGVL010000281.1 GCA_937930165.1 uncultured Acetobacteraceae bacterium | reverse complement strand
GCCGCGTCGGCGGCCGGCCGGCAAGGCGGGAAGGGCGGCGATGCCGCGCCGCCTCGTTCCGGCAATTCGCCGCTAGCGCCGGCCCGGCCAGTCCAGCCGTGGCTCGGCCCGGCCGCCGCGCGGCGACTCCGGCCAGGCGGGGGGTGGCGGGATGGGCGGGGTGGTGCGGGGAGGGGCGGGCTCCTCCGGCACGCGCCGGCTGCCTGGGAGTTCCACCCATTCCTCCGATGCGGCGCGGCGTGGCCCGTCCGAAAGGCGAACGTTCAGGCCGCGGAGCTCGGCCTGGATCTCGTCGAGCTGGGCCTCCAGCGAATCCAGCCGGCCCTTCACCCCGAAGACGCTGAATGGCATCAGCAGATAGGCCAGGGCGACCAGCAGCAGCACCAGCAGGGCGAGCAGCCCCGTCCATTCCGGCAGGCCCGGTATGGTCAGCCGCGACACCAGATCCTGCAGCAGGCCCATCCTGCCCTCCTCCAGCACGGATGCCTCAGCCGCCCGTCACGCTCATATGCCGGGCCAGGGCCGGGCGGTTGTGCCGCCGGTCGATGACGAAGTCATGGCCCTTCGGCTTGCGGGAGATCGCCTCGCGGATCGCCTCCCGCAGCGCCTCATCGTCCACTGCCGGGTCGCGCAGGGATTTCCGCAGATCCGCCGCGTCCTCCTGGCCCAGGCACATATACAGCGTCCCGGTGCAGGTCAGCCTGACACGGTTGCAGGACTCGCAGAAGTTATGCGTCAGGGGCGTGATGAAGCCGAGCCGCCGCCCCGTCTCCTTCACCGTGACATAGCGGGCGGGGCCGCCGGTCCGGTAGTCCGTCTCCTCCAGCGTCCAGTGCTGCCGCAGGCGGGAGCGCACCAGGGAGAGCGGCAGGTACTGGTCCGTCCGGTCGCCGCTGATGTCGCCGAGCGGCATGGTCTCGATCAGGCAGAGGTCGAAGCCATGCTCGCCGCACCAGGCGATCATGCGGTCGAATTCCTGCTCGTTCACGCCCTTCAGCGCCACGGCGTTGATCTTGATGGCAAGGCCGGCCGCCTTGGCGGCGAAGATGCCGTCCAGCGTCTGCCCGATCTTCCCCCAGCGGGTGATGGCAGTGAAGGTCCCGGGGTCCAGCGTGTCCAGCGAGACATTGATGCGGCGCACGCCAGCGGCGTACAGGTCATCCGCCATCTTCGCCAATTGCGTGCCGTTGGTGGTGACGGTCAGCTCCTTCAGCCCGCCCGCACCGATCCTGGCGCCCAGGCTGCGGAACAGGCTGATGACGTTCTTCCGCACCAGCGGCTCCCCGCCGGTCAGCCGGATCTTCTCGACGCCGAGGCCGATGAAGGCGCCGCAAAGCCGGTCCAGCTCCTCCAGGGTCAGGACTTCCGCCTTGGGCAGGAAGGTCATGTCCTCCGCCATGCAGTAGACGCAGCGGAGGTCGCAGCGGTCGGTCACCGAGACGCGGAGATAGGAGATCCGTCGTCCGAACGGATCGATCATGGACCGGGTCCCCCAGGGCAAAAGGTGCGACACTCAGGGGCATTTGGTCCCCAACCCCCCATGGGCGCAAGCCCCTCAGGCCAGCAGCGTGACTGTTCCGGCGCTGGCCAGCACGGCTGCCGGCATCCGTCGGGACGCCGGGGCGGCCGGTGCCTCCGGCGGCGATTCGGTCACTGGCCGTCCTCCTCCACGATCTCCAGCTCGACCACCGCGGCATTGATCAGCACCTTGCCGGCATGCTCGAAATTGACCGTGATCCGGTCGCCGATGACAGACTGGACCTGCCCGATTCCCCAGTCCGGCCGGCCGGGGTGACGCACGCGCATTCCGGGTTCGATGAGGCTTGGCACGGTCTCGCTTTCATGCTCCAGCCGGAAACTGTCGGGTAACGCGGCAAGGGTAAATCTGAACGGCTTTGCCTGACAGGATGGCTTCATGAGTCTAGACGCGCGCCTTGCCCGGACCCTGGTTGCCCGACTCTGCCATGATCTCGGTGGGGCGGTCGGTACCCTTGTAGGCACGCTCGACTTGGCTGGGGAGCATGGGGCGGAGATGCTGGCCCTGTCGCAGGAGACGGCCATGGTCCTGCGCCAGCGCCTGCGTCTTTATACCGCGGCATGGGGCGGGCCCGGCAGCGAGGCTGATGCGGCGGGACTGGCGGCACTGCTGGAAGGCGCGCCGGTCTGGCCACGGGTCCGTTTTGCGCTCGACCGGCTGGCACCAGGGGCCATGCTGCCCGCGGCCTTGGTGCCGCTCGCCCTGAATGCCGCCCTGCTCGCCGCCGAGGCGCTGCCGCGCGGCGGCACCGTCGCCCTGTCTGGCGACGCGGAGGCGGGACTCCTTGCCTGGCCGGAGGGGCCGGGCGCGGCCTGGCCCGCCCCGCTGCTGCCACTGCTGGGTGGCGCACCGCCGGAGGAGGCGCTGGAAGGCGGGCCGCGCCGCATCCTGGCGCCGCTCCTCCTGGCCCTGGCGGCGGAGGCGGGCTGGGAGGTCTCGCTTGGCCTTGCCACCGGGGGCGGGGTGCCACCCCTGATGCTGGCGCCTTCGGCTGCCTGATCCTGCCGCCTGGCTTTACCGAATCTTCGGCGCCGTCCCCGCAGTCTTCCGGTCCCGCCTCTCCCGAGGGACCGCCATGGACGACCTGCTCGCCGATTTCCTGACCGAGACGCAAGAGGGACTGGTCGCGCTCGACGCCGCCCTGGTCCGGCTGGAGCGGGCACCGGATGACGCGCCTACGCTCTCCGAGGTGTTCCGCATCGTCCATACCATCAAGGGCACCTGCGGCTTCCTCGGCCTGGGGCGGCTGGAGGCGGTGGCGCATGCCGCGGAGAATGTCCTCGGCCGCTACCGCGACCGGACCCTGCCGGTCACCCAGGGCGGCATCTCCCTGATCCTGCGCGCCCTCGACAGCATCCGGGGCATCGTCGCGGGGCTGGAGGCGACCGGGAGCGAGCCGGAAGGGGATGATGCCCCGCTGATCGCCGCTCTGGATGCGGCCGCCGCCGGGGAAGTCCCGCCCGCCGCGCCGAAGCCGGAGGCGCCCGCCCCAGCTATCCCGGCCGCCGCCCCGTCCGCTCCCACCGCCGCCACGCCGTCCGCCACCGCGCCACCCCCCGCCGTCGGAGCGGCAACGGAGGCCCCGTCCGGCAATGCCGCGCCGCAGACCATCCGTGTCTCGGTCGAGGTGCTGGAGGATCTGATGATGCTGGTCTCGGAGCTGGTGCTGACCCGCAACCAGCTCCTCCAGCTTGCCCGCGCGGAGGAGAACAGCGCCTTCGCCGTGCCGCTGCAGCGGCTGTCGCACATCACCTCGGATCTGCAGGAGGGGGTGATGAAGACGCGCATGCAGCCCATCGGCAATGCCTGGGCCAAGCTGCCGCGGCTTGTGCGCGACCTCGGCGTCGAGCTCGGCAAGCGGATCGAGCTGGAGATGCGCGGCGCCGAGACCGAGCTGGACCGGCAGGTGCTGGAACTCATCAGGGACCCGCTGACCCATATGGTCCGCAACTCCGCCGACCATGGGCTGGAGACGCCGGAGGAGCGCCGCCGCGCCGGCAAGCCCGAGGCCGGCCGGATCACGCTGAACGCCTATCACGAGGGCGGGCACATCATCATCGAGATCGCCGATGACGGCCGCGGCCTGAATATCGAGAAGATCCGCGCCAAGGCCTTGGCGCAAGGGTTGGCGACCGAGGCCGAGCTGGCGGCGATGACGGAGCGCGAGATCCAGCGCTTCATCTTCCGCGCCGGCTTCTCCACCGCCGCCGCCGTCACCGCCGTCTCCGGCCGCGGCGTCGGGATGGATGTGGTGAAGACGAATATGGAGCGCATCGGCGGCACCATCGAGGTGCGCTCGGAGGAGGGGCAGGGCACGACCTTCATCGTCAAGATCCCGCTGACCCTGGCCATCGTCTCCGCCCTGATCGTGGAGGCCGGCGGCGAGCGCTTCGCCATCCCGCAGATCGGCGTGGTCGAATTGGTGCGCGTCGGCGGGGAAGGCGCGCCGAGGCTGGAGCGGATCAAGGATGCGCCGGTTCTGCGGCTGCGCGACCGGCTGCTGCCGCTGGTCAACCTCGCTGGGCTGCTGCGCCTCGACACGGCATCCGCGGAGGAGGGCGGCTTCGTCGTGGTGACGCAGGTTGGCGCGCATGTCTTCGGCATCATCGTGGACCGCGTCTTCGACACGGAGGAGATCGTGGTGAAGCCGGTGGCGCCGATCCTGCGCCATGTCACCATCTTCTCCGGCAATACCATCCTCGGCGATGGCAGCGTCATCATGATCCTCGACCCCAATGGCATCGCCCGCGCTACCGGGGTCGGCGGCGAGGCGATGGAAACCGAGGCCGGGCGCGGCAAGTCCCAGCCCGGCGCGCTGGGCCATGCGGATGCGCGCGCCGCGCTGCTGCTGTTCCGCGCCGGGGACGCGACGCCGAAGGCGGTGCCGCTCGGCCTGGTGGCGCGGATCGAGGACATCCCGCGCGAGCAGATCGAGAGCGCGGGCGGCAGGCCGCTGGTGCAGTATCGCGGCCGGCTGATGCCGCTGGTGCCGCTCTCCGGTGCCTGGGATCCGGCGGCGATGCCGGCGCGCCAGCCGGTGCTGGTCTTCAGCGATGGCGACCGCGCCATGGGGCTGATGGTGGACGAGATCCTCGATGTGGTGGAGGAGCGCCTCGTCATCGACCCGGCCGGCGAGCGGCCCGGCATGCTCGGCAGCGCGGTGATCGGCGGCAAGGTGACGGAGATGCTCGATACCGCCTGGTGGCTGCGCCAGGCGGGCGAGGACTGGTTCGGCGGCAGTGCCGGCGACTCCCCCGGCGCCGGCCGGCGGGTGCTGGTGGTGGAGGACAGCGCCTTCTTCCGCAGCCTCGTCGTTCCGGCGCTCAGCGCCGCCGGCTATGCGGTGACGGCGGTGGCGGATGCGCGGGAGGCGCTGCGGCTGCGGGATGCCGGCGCCATGTTCGACGCCATCATCTCCGACATCGCCATGCCCGGCATGGACGGCTTTGCCCTGGCCGCGTCGCTGCGGGAGGGCGGCGCCTGGCGCGACCTGCCGCTGATCGCCCTGACCGGCCGCGCCGAGCCCGCCGATATCGAGCGTGGCCGCGATGCCGGCTTCACCGACTATGTCGCCAAATTCGACCGCGCAGCCCTGCTGGAGAGCCTGCGCCAATGCCTTGCCGCTCCGGTGGCGGCGCTGACCTCGGGAGAAGCGCGATGAGCGTCACCATGGAAGCACGCGCATCCGGCCTGGCCCTGGCGGAGACGGCGGAGGCCGTCTTCCTGACCCTGACCGTCGTCGACCAACTCTGCGGCGTGCCGGTGCTGGCGGTGCGCGACGTGCTGGGGCCACAGGTCATCACCCGCATCCCCCTGGCGCCGCCGGAGGTGGCGGGCAGCCTGAACCTGCGCGGCCGGATCGTCACCGCCATCGACCTGCGCCGCCGCCTCGGCCTGCCGCCGCGCGAGGAGGGCACCACCGCCATGAGCGTGGTGGTGGAGCGGGACGGGGAACTCTACAGCCTGCTCGCCGACCAGGTCGGGGAGGTGCTGCCGCTGCCGCGCAGCGATCGCGCGCCCAACCCGCCGACCTTGGACCCGCTCTGGCGGGAGGTCTCGGACGGCGTGCACCGGCTGGGAGAGCGGCTGCTGATCCTGCTCGATGTCGAGCGCGTGTTGGCGATCGGCGAGCCATGACCGGCGACGGGGCCACCTGCCTGGTGGTGGATGACAGCCCGGTGGTCCGCAAGGCGGCCCGCCGGATGCTGGAGAGGCTGGGCTTCGCGGTGGAGGAGGCGGGCAACGGTGCCGAGGCCCTGGCCGCCTGCCGCGCCCGCCTCCCGCGCGCCGTGCTGCTCGACTGGAACATGCCGGTGATGGACGGGCTGCAATTCCTGCGCGCCGCGCGGGCGGAATTCGGCCCGGACCGGCCGGTGGTGGTGCTGTGCAGTACCGAGGCGGGGCTGGAGCGCATCCTGGAGGCGCTGGAGGCTGGCGCCCGGGAATATGTGATGAAGCCCTTCGACGAGGCGATCCTGCGCGACAAATTCTTCCAGGCTGGCCTGCTGCGGGACGACGCAGCATGAGCGGCGCACCGGCCCCCGTGCGGGTGATGTTGTGCGACGACAGCACCACCGTCCGCGCCGCCCTGGCCCGGCTGCTGGAAACCGATCCGGAGATCCGCATCATCGCCCGCGCTAGCGACGGAAGGCAGGCGGTGGCCACGCTGGAGGCGTTGCCACCCTCGCTGCGTCCGCAGGTGGTGCTGCTCGACCTGGAAATGCCGGTGATGGACGGCATGACCGCGCTGCCCCTGCTGCTGCGGCAGGAGCCGCGGCCGGCGGTGATCGTCGCCAGCGCGCTGAGCCAGAAGGGCGCGGCCATCACCATGGCGGCGCTGCGGGCTGGCGCGGTGGACTACATCCCGAAGCCCGGCGCCGCCGGCGGCGGGCTGGCGGGCCCGGCCTTCCGGGCCGAGCTTCTGGCCAAGGTGAAGGGCTGGGCGCGGATGCGGCGCCGGCCCGAGACGGCGCCGGCGCCCCGCCTTGCGCCCTTGCCGCGTCCCATGCTGCTGCCCGGCGGGCGGGCGCCGCGGGCGATCGGCATCGGCTGCTCCACCGGCGGGCCGCAGGCCCTGGCGGCGCTGATGCGCGGCCTGACCCGGCCGCTTCCCATCCCGTTGCTGGCGGTGCAGCACATGCCGGCCGGTTTCACCGCCATGCTGGCGGATCATCTCAACCGCCTCGGCGGCCCGCCCTGCGCCGAGGCGCGGGAAGGGGAGGTGCTGCGCCCCGGCCGGCTCTATCTGGCGCCGGGAGACCGGCACTTGCTGGTGGAGGCCATGGATGGCGCGCTGGTGGCGCGGCTTTCCGGCGGCCCGCCCGAGAATTTCTGCCGCCCCGCGGTGGACCCGATGCTGCGCAGCCTGGCCGCCGCCTGCGACGGGCCGGTGCTGGCGGTGATCCTGACCGGCATGGGGCAGGATGGGCTGGAAGGTTGCCGCGCCGTCGCCGCGGCCGGCGGGATGGTGCTGGCACAGGACGAGGCGAGTTCCGTGGTCTGGGGCATGCCGGGCGCTGTGGCCCGCGCCGGCCTGGCTCGCGCCCTGCTGCCGCCCGAGGCCCTGGCCGAGCAGATCCTGGCCGCCACCGGCTACAGGGCCGTGGCATGACGCCAGAGGCCTTCGCCTTCATTGCCGGGCTGGTGAAATCCCGCTCCGGCTTGGTCCTGACGCCGGATAAGGAGTACATGCTGGAAACCCGGCTGGCGCCGCTGCTGCGGCGGGAGGGACTGCCGAGCCTGGATGCGCTGGCCCTCCACCTCCGCGCGCTCGGCACCGAGGCGCTGGCCGATGCGGTGACGGAGGCGCTGACCACCAACGAATCCTCCTTCTTCCGCGACGGCAAGCCCTTCGAGCACCTGCGCCGCGTGCTGCCGGCGCTGGCCGCGGCGCGGCCGCCGGGGGCCACCCTTCGCATCTGGTCCGCCGCCTGCTCAACCGGGCAGGAGGCCTATTCGATCGCGATGATCCTCTCGGAATTGGCGACGGAGCTGGGCGGCCGGCGGGCGGAGATCCTCGGCACCGACATCGCGCGGGAGGTACTGGCCCGCGCCCGCGAGGGCAGCTTCACCCAATTCGAGGTGCAGCGCGGCCTGCCCGTGCGGCTGCTGGTGAAGCATTTCCGGCAGGAGGAGGGGCGCTGGCGCATCGCGCCGGAACTGCGCGCCATGACGCGCTTCGAGCGGTGGAACCTGCTTTCGGATTTGCGCCCGCTCGGCCGCTTCGATGTCATCTTCTGCCGTAACGTGCTGATCTATTTCGACGCGCCGACCAAGGCGCGGGTGCTGGCGGCACTGGCGGCGCAGCTGGCGCCGGATGGGGTGCTGTATCTGGGCGGGGCGGAGACGGTACTCGGCCTGACCGACTGCCTGGTGCCCATCCCGGGCGAGCGGGGTGCCTACGAACGGCCCCGGCCGGCCGCGCTGGCGGGGTGAGCGGGCAGGCCGCCTCCCCGCCGCGTGGGACGGCTCAGGCGGCGCGCACCGCCGTCATCGGTGCGGCCTGCGGCGCGGTCTGCAGGCGGGTTGCGAGATGCTGGGCCGGATCGCGCAGCACATAGCCGCGGCCCCAGACCGTGCCGATCAGGTTGTCGGCCCCGGCCTGCGCCAGCTTCTTGCGCAGCTTGCAGATGAAGACGTCGATGATCTTCAACTCCGGCTCGTCCATCCCGCCATAGAGGTGGTTCAGGAAGGCCTCCTTGGTCAGCACCATGCCCTTGCGGAGCGTCAGCAATTCCAGGATGGCGTATTCCTTGCCGGTCAGGTGGACCGGCTGGCCCGCCACCGTCACCTCGCGCGAGCCAAGATTGAGCGCCAGCGGCCCGACCGAGAGCGTGGGCTGGGCGAAGCCCTTGGAACGGCGGACGATGGCCTGGATGCGGGCCAGCAGCTCCTGCATGTCGAAGGGCTTGGTGATGAAGTCATCGGCGCCCATGCCGAAGCCCTTCACCTTGGCCTGCGGCCGCGACAGGCCGGAAAGGATCAGCACCGGCGTCTCCATCCGCGCCGCGCGCAGCCGGCGGACGACCTCATAGCCCTCCATGTCCGGCAGGACGAGGTCGAGGAGGATGATGTCGTAATCGTAGAGGCGGGCGATCTCCAGCGCCTCCTCCCCCGTATCGACGGCGTCCACGACCATGGCGGAGGCCTTGAGCATGGCCACCAACCCGCGCGAGGTGGTCAGGTCATCCTCAACCAGAAGGACACGCATCTTGCGATCTCCTACTCGTGATGCGCGAGTAGATTTACCATCGTAACGTGCAATGTGAAGCAGATTTTCACCTTTGAGACGTATCAAGTTACGAGACAAAACGTTGAAAGATGATGAAAGCGCCCGGAGACGAGGGAAAATATGATGCGGGCTCAAGGGCTTCAGCGTCTTTCCGGGGCCGTCCCGGCGCTGGCGAGACTGCCGCAGGCGGGGCTGTACGGTCGAGTCGTGTCGGCGCAGGGCCTCGCCCTGACCGTGGAGGGACTCGCGCCGTGGTTGCGGGTGGGCGTGCGCCTCACCGTCGCGCCGCCGGGCCGGGCGCCGGTCGCGGCCGAGGTGGTCGGGTTCCGGGACGGCCTGGCCCAGGCCCTTGCCTTCGCGCCGCTGGAGGGGATCGCCCATGGCAGCCCGGCCTGGCTGGCGCCGGAAGCAAGCCTGGCCGTGGATGATTCCTGGCTCGGCCGCGTGCTCGATCCGCTCGGCCGGCCGCTGGATGGGCGCGGGCCGCTGCCGCCGGGGCCGCGTCCGCGCCCGTTGCGCGCCGCCCCACCCCAGGCCGGAACCCGTGCCCGACTCGGGCCCCGGATCGATCTCGGCGTGCGGGTGCTGGATGCCTTCGCCACCTGCCGGCGCGGGCAGCGGCTCGGCCTGTTCGCGGCCTCCGGCGTCGGCAAGTCCACCCTGCTCTCCATGCTGGCCGCCGGGGCCGATTGCGATGTCGCGGTCCTCGCCCTGGTCGGCGAGCGTGGGCGGGAGCTGCGTGAATTCCTGGAGGACGACCTGGGACCGGAGGGGCTGGCCCGTGCCGTGGTGATCTGCGCCACCTCCGACAGCCCGCCGCTTATGCGGCGGGAGGCTGCCTATGCCGCCCTGGCCATCGCCGAGCATTTTGCCGAATCGGGCCGCCAGGTCCTGCTGCTGATGGACAGTGTCACCCGCTTCGCCATGGCGCTGCGCGAGATCGGGCTGGCCGCAGGGGAGCCGCCGACCACCCGCGGCTACACCCCCGGCGTCTTCGCCGAATTGCCGCGCCTGCTGGAACGCGCCGGTCCGCGGGAGGAAGGCAATCCCGGCGCTATCACCGGCCTTTTCACCGTGCTGGTGGAGGGCGACGACCATGACGAGCCGGTGGCCGATGCGGTGCGCGGCATCCTGGACGGGCACGTGGTGCTGGACCGCCGTATCGGCGAGCGCGGCCGCTACCCGGCGGTGGATGTGCTGCGCAGCCTCTCCCGCACCGTGCCCGGCTGCCTTACGCCGGAGGAGCGGGCGCTGATGCAGCGGGCGCGACGCATCCTCGCCCTGCATGCGGAGATGGCGGATCTGGTGCGCCTCGGCGCCTACCGAACCGGGACCGACCCGGAGGTGGACGAGGCATTGCGCCTGGCGCCGCGCATCGAGGCGATGCTGGCCCAGGGCAAGGGCGAACGGAGCAGCGTGGCGGAAGCCTTCGCCATGCTGGCGGCTGCCATGGAAGGCCAGGATGGCGGCTGACCCGCTGGCGGTCCTGGCGCGGCTGCGGCTGCTGGAGACGCGCGCCGCGCAGCAGCGCTTGGCCATGCAGCTCAGCCGTGCCGCGGCGGCGGCGGCGCGGGTGGTGGCGGCGGAGGGCGCGCTGCTGGAGGAGCGCAGCGCCGGCGATCCCGCCGATTACGCCACCTGGCTGCCCCGCGCCCTGGCAGAGCGGGAGCGTGCCGCGGTTGCGGAGCGTCTGGCGGAGAGCAGCCTGCAGGCGGCGCAATTGGCGCTTGCCGGATGCCGCGCTGCCGAGCGCGCCGTGGCGCTGCTGCGCGAGCAGCATGCGGCCGAGGCGCGGCGCCGGGCGGAGCGGCGACAGCAGATGCTGCTGGACGATGCGGCGCAACGATTCCGCCGGCCGGAGTAGAGGCCCCTGGTAACCGGACCGACCCGCTGCGCGTTGTGGCGCGGAAGGCAATGGGGCGGCGGCCCTCCCGCCGAGGCCCCGCGCCGTTCAGGAGGGAGCGGAGTGCCATGCGTCGCGGGAAAGATGGTGGGCACGGGCCGGCGCTTGTCACAGCCTCGGCGCTGGTGCTGATGCTGGCGGTGCCGGCCGGGACAACCTTGGCCCAGCAGGCGGGCGCTGCCGACCAGCCCCCGGCGCGGATCGGCCCCGAATGGGACTGGCGCAAGCACCAGCCGAACCCGGCTGAGATCGAGGCGCGCGAGCGCGCCGATGGCCGCCAGCTCCCGGCAGATCCGGCCGAGAGCCGCGAGGTGGACCAGCTTTACCGCGAACTGACCGGGCAGGACCCGGCGGCGGTGCCACGCACGCCGCCGCGTGAGGTGGACCGCCGCTGAGGCTTCACTCCGCTGCGGTCGGCTTCAGCACGCCGCGGCGGATCTGGTCCAGCTCGATGCTCTCGAACAGGGCGCGGAAATTGCCCTCGCCGAAGCCCTGGTCGCCCTTGCGCTGGATCAGCTCGAAGAAGATCGGGCCGATCACGGTGCCGGTGAAGATCTGCAGCAGCCGTCCGCCTTCCGGCGTCGGCGCGCCGTCCATCAGGATGCGGTTGCGGCGCATGCGCTCCAGATCCTCGCCTGCGTCCGGCATGCGCTTCGGCAGCAACTCGTAATAGGTGTCCGGCGTGTCCATGAATTGCACGCCTGCCTCCCGCATGCCCTCGACGCTGGCGAAGATGTCGTTGGTGCCGAGGGCGATGTGCTGGATGCCCTCACCGTTGTAGGCGCGGAGATACTCCTCGATCTGCGACTTGTCGTCGCGGCTCTCGTTGATCGGGATGCGGATCTGGCCGCAGGGGGAGGTGAGGGCGCGCGACTTCAGCCCGGTCAGCTTGCCCTCGATGTCGAAATAGCGGATCTCACGGAAATTGAAGAGCTTCTCGTAGAACTGCCACCACACATCCATGCGGCCGCGATGGACGTTGTGCGTCAGATGGTCGATCACCGTCAGGCCATGGCCCTTTGGATGCGGATCGGCCTCGTCCAGCCAGCGGAAGTCCACATCGTAGATCGAACCCTTCGGCCCGTAGCGGTCCACCAGATAGAGCAACGAGCCGCCGATGCCCTCGATGGCCGGGATGTTCAGCTCCATCGGCCCGACCTTGCCGGTGACAGGCTTGGCGCCGAGCGCGATGGCGCGGTCATAGGCCGCCTTTGCATCCGCGACGCGGAAGGCCATGGCGCAGGCGGAGGGACCGTGCACGCGCTGGAAGGCCTGGGCGAAGCTGTCCGGCTCGGCATTCAGGATGAAGTTGATGTCCCCCTGGCGCCAGAGCGTCACCTGCTTGCTGCGGTGGCGTGCGACCGGCCGGAAGCCGAGGCGCCGGAACAACCCCTCCAGATAGGCCATGTCCGGGCCGGTGAACTCGACGAATTCGAATCCGTCCGTGCCCATCGGATTGGCCTCGGAGATGCGGCCGGCATAGGCGGTGCGATCGGGAGGGGTGTCCATGGCGCTGCGGTCCTTCAGTGCAAGGGGCAGGGGATGTCCTCGGGCGAGGCCGCACCGGGCGGGATCGGCTCCGCGTCGCGCGCGGCTTCGAGCATCGCCGGCACACGCTCCATCGCGGCGAAGAGCTCGGCATAGCCGGTGATGACGAAATAGGTCGGCTGCAGGTCGTCGATGAAATAATCGCTGCGCAGCACGCGCCAGGGATCGAAGCGCAGCCGCCGCGGCTTCGGGCTTTCGGTCGAATGGACCGTCTCGGCGGAAGAGGAGAGGATGCCGGCGCCATAGGCGCGGATATCACCGCCCTCCCGCACCAGGCCGAATTCGACCATATGCCAGTAGAGCCGCGCCAGCGGCTTCAGCGCGCCGATCCGCGCCGCCCGCTCGCCGAGCCGGCCATAGGCGGCGAGGAACCCGGAAAAGTCCGGGTGCAGCAGCAGCGGCACATGGCCGAAGCAGTCGTGGAAGATGTCCGGCTCGACGATGTAGTCCAGCTCCTCCGGCTTGCGGATCCAATGGGTGACGGGAAAGCGCCGCGCCGCGAGATGCTCGAAGAAGGCGCCGTCCGGGATCAGGCCCGGTACCGCCACCAGCCGCCAGCCGGTCGCCGGATGCAGCAGCTCCGACACCCGCGCGAAATCCGGCACGCCATCGGCGAAGGGCAGGCGGGCCAGGCAGTCGCGGAAGGCGGAAGCGGCATGGCGTGGCAGCAGTGCCGACTGGCGGGCGAAGAGGGTGCGCCAGGTCGCATGGTCGGCGGCCGAGTATTCGGCCATGTCCTGGTCCAGGGTGAAATCGGGCCGGGCATGGCGGTAGTCGCCCCGCAGCCCCTGCGGCAGCCCCTGAATCTTCGCCTCCATCGCCGCCTCCCCGTCACGCCGCTGCAAGCAGAATGCGCGAGAAGGGGGAGGGGTTTTCGGCGAACTCGGCAGGGATTCGCGCTATTCCCACCAAAAATCCCTATCAGGAGCCGAATTCATGTCGAAATCCACCACAGAGCTCGATGCCATAGACCGCCGTATCTTGCGCGCCCTGCAGCGCGACGGCCGCATGCCGGTGGTGGCTCTGGCGGAGCAGGTCGGCCTCTCCCCCACCCCCTGCCAGCGCCGGGTGAAGCGGCTGGAGGAGGCGGGCATCATCGCCCGCTACGCCGCGGTGCTGGACCCCGTGCGGCTTGGCCTGCCCCTGCAGGCCTTCGTCATGGTCGCGCTGGAAAGCCATGCGGAGGAGGTGGTGGCGCGCTTCCACAAGGCCCTGGCGGAGCGGCCGGAAGTGCTCGCCGCCTATGCGATGAGCGGCGAGATGGACTACCTGCTGCACGTCCTGGCCGCGGATTTCGAGGCCTATGCCGAATTCGCCCTGAAGGCGCTGCTGCGCATGCCGGGGGTGAAGGAGACGCGCAGCAGCTTCGTGCTGACCACGCTGAAGCCGCCGGGCGACGTGCCGGTGTGAGGCCGGGGGATCAAAAGGAGCCGCCGGTCCTGAAGCCGCCGCCGCCTCCCATCTGGCCGCCGGTATGGAAGCCGCCATCCCCGCCGAAGCCGCCGCCCGTGCCGAACCCGCCGGACCCCATGCCGCCGCCCCATGGCCCACCGCCCCAGGGGCCGCCGCCCGGCACGCGATGCTGCCCCATCCGGTTCCAGAAATCGTCGCGGCCCAGGCTGCCGCGCAGCAATTCGCCGAGCAGCACGCCGATCAGCGCGCCGTCGCGGAAATCCCAGTGGTCGCGCCCATAGCCGCGCCGCCGCATCTCCTGCCGCAGCCCCTGCAACTCCCGCAGGCGGGCGCGAGCCGCCGCTGCCTGGGTACGGGCCTGGCCAAGCTCCCGCTCCGCCCGCTCGCGCGCCGCCGCGGCGGCCTCCAGCCGGGCGACGATGGCATCGTCCTCCGGCGTCGGCGTGCGCGCTGCGGAGTCGCGCAGCGAGCGGAGGCTTGCCGCGCCCAGCGCCGCCTCCAGCCCCGCCGCGGCCTCCCGCATCGCCGCATCCTCCTCCCCGGCGAGGTTGGCGCGGTTCTGCTCGGCGGCGGTGACGGCATCCCTGGCCTCGTCCAGCGCCGTTTCCGCCTCCTCCAGCGCATCCTGCGCGGAGGCGAGTTCATCGCCGTCCGTCAGCCCGGCCATCTGTCGCTCCTGCGCGGCCAGCGCTGCGGCGGCTGCTTCCGCCGCCTGCCGCATCCGTCCGGCATGTTCGGCAAGCCGGGCGGGAAGCTGGCTCAGCAGCGCGTAATTACGGCGTGCTGGCTCGAATCTGGCGATGCGCGCCACCCAGCCATCGAGCAGCCGCACCAGCGGTCCGGCGCGGTAGCGCATGGTGCCGTAGCCGCGGTCCCAGAGATAGGCGAAGAGTGGATCATCCTGGTATGGCTTGCCCTTCGCCTCCAGGTCGCGCCGGGCGAAGGCTGCCTTCTGCTCGGCATGGGTGGCGATGCGGGCGGCTTCCTCCGCGGTCGCGTGCAGGCGCTGCCATTCAGGGTTCTCCGCTCCGCGTTCCCGCGCCGCGGCCAGCTTGCGCTCGATCTCCGCCTGCGCTTCCTGCAAGGCCGCCGCGCGGCGGTCGCGCTCCGCCTGCGCCGCCGCCAGCGCCTGCCGCCGGGTGGCGAGTTCGGCATCGGCGGCGGCGACCGCCTGGGCGCGCTCGGCCAGCAATGCCCGGACCCGCTCGCTGGCCGCATCCAGCCGGCCGAGCGCCGCCTCGCCATCTCGCAGTGCGGTCAGCCGCAGCCGTGCCAGGGCGCGCAGCGCCTCGGTCTCCGCCGCCCGGGCCTGGTCGCGGCGCGCCGCGATCGCTTCCGCCTCGGCCTGAGTCGCGGCGGCCTCGCGCTGGGCGCGGTTCAGCCGCTCATCGAAACTGTTGAAAAGCTGCACGCCGTTCAGCATCGGGGACTCACCATTGCAGGATGGCGCCGCCGCTGGTGGGCACGGTCCAGGAGGGCTGCAACTCCCCGGCCTGTTTCATGCCCACCACGGGCTGGTCCACCACGCCGTCGCGCAGCTTGTCCTGGCGCACCCTCTCGAATTCCTCCGCCGACACCCGAAGGCCCCATTTGGAGACACGGGCGGTGCGGCCATCCTCCTCGCTGGTGACCAGGACCTCCACCGGGTGTCCGTCGCGGTCCACCGCCTCCACGATCAGGTAGAAATTGCGGGCGCGCGGATTGGCCTGCGGCACGCGCCAGATGCCGGAGGGCTCGCCGGGGCGGGAGACGATGCGCACCGTGTAGTCCTGCGCCAGAACCTGTTGCAGCTCCCGCAACTGCGCCAGCCGCACCTGCGCATCGCCCAGCGCGCCGGCGCGGGCGGCGGCTTCGCCCTCCGCGACCAGCCGGTCCGCGCGCTGCCGGGCCGAGGCATCCTGCGTCGCCGCCAGCACCCGCTCCCGCTCCGCCTGCAACATGCGCGGAATGTCCTGCAATTCCTGCTGCTCGGCGATGCGAGCGCGTTCCTCCGGCAGGTGCACGCCGAACCACCAGCCGCCTCCCAGCAGCAGCAGGGCGAGGAGCGCCATGCCAAGCGGCCGGCCCCAACGCCCCCGCGTCACCCAGAGCGTCGCCAGGCTGCGCGCCAGGCCGGGTGGCGTGGGATGGTAGGTGAAGC
>CALGVL010000280.1 GCA_937930165.1 uncultured Acetobacteraceae bacterium | reverse complement strand
GCATCTGGCCCAGCGCCACCTGGTATGAGCGCGAGGCCTGGGACATGTACGGCATCGTCTTCGAGGGGCAGACCGACCTGCGGCGCCTGCTGACCGATTACGGCTTCGAAGGCCATCCGCTGCGCAAGGACTTCCCGCTGACCGGCTATGTCGAGG
Source organism: uncultured Acetobacteraceae bacterium (assembly GCA_937930165.1). GTDB lineage: Bacteria > Pseudomonadota > Alphaproteobacteria > Acetobacterales > Acetobacteraceae > CALGVL01. The sequence goes on along the minus strand of CALGVL010000280.1, from coordinate 19,829 downwards.
TCCGCTACGACCAGGAGCGGAAGCAGGTCGTCTATGAGCCGGTAAAGCTGACCCAGGACTTCCGCAATTTCGACTTCCTCTCTCCCTGGGAGGGCATGACCACGCTGCCCGGGGACGAGAAGGTGCATCTCAACCGAATCGAGGGGCCCAAGCCATGAGCGGCAGTTCGCACATGGCGTCCGAGGCGGGGCCGCTGACCACCGCCGCGGATCCCGCCGCATTGACCTCCGCCACTGGTGTCGCCCGTCAACAGCGCACGGTGGAGGTGGACAGCCACACCATCAATTTCGGCCCGCAGCATCCGGCGGCGCATGGCGTGCTGCGCCTCATCCTGGAGATGAACGGCGAGGTGGTGGAGCGCGCCGATCCGCATATCGGCCTGCTGCACCGCGGCACCGAGAAGCTGATGGAGTACAAGACATATCTCCAGGCGATGCCTTACATGGACCGCCTGGACTATGTCTCGCCCATGTGCATGGAGCACAGCTACGTCCTGGCGGTGGAGCGGCTTCTGCGCATCGAGGACCAGGTGCCGGAACGGGCGCGGGTCATCCGCACGATGTTCGCGGAGATCACGCGCATCCTGAACCATCTGCTGAACGTTACCACCTACGCGCTGGACTGCGGCGCCATCACGCCGTCGCTCTGGGGCTTCGAGCAGCGCGAACACCTGCTGGAATTCTATGAGGCAGCGGGCGGCAGCCACTATCACGTCAACTACTTCCGGGCTGGTGGCGTCTCGCGCGACATCCCGAGATCGCTGGAGGACCGGATCGGCAACTGGTGCCGGCAGTTCCCGAAATTCGTCGATGACCTTGAAGCCCTGCTGACTGAGAACCGGATCTTCAAGCAGCGCACCGTCGATATAGGTGTGATGACAGCCGAGCAGGCAATGGCATGGGGCTTCAGCGGACCCTGCCTGCGTGCCTCCGGCTGTGCCTGGGACCTGCGCAAGTCGCAGCCCTATGAGATCTATGACCAGCTGGAATTCGACATTCCAGTGGGCCGGCATGGCGACTGCTACGACCGCTACCTCGTCCGCATCCAGGAGATGCGGCAGAGCGTGCGCATCATCGAGCAGTGCTTGGCGCGGCTGAAGCCAGGGCCGGTGAAGATTCTGGACAACAAGATCGCCCCACCGAAGCGCGCCGAGATGAAGCGCTCGATGGAGGCGCTGATCCACCACTTCAAGCTCTACAGCGAAGGCTATCACGTGCCTGAGGGCGCCACCTACACCGTGACCGAGGCACCAAAGGGCGAGTTCGGCGTCTACTTGGTGGCGGATGGCACCAACCGGCCCTATCGCTGCAAGATCCGTGCACCTGGCTTTGCGCATCTGCAGGCCATGGAGGTGCTCAGCAAGGGCCACATGCTGGCCGATGCCGTGGCGATCATCGGGTCGCTCGACATCGTCTTCGGGGAGATCGACCGCTGATGTCCGCGGACCCTTCCACGGCGAATGAGATCCCGCAGCCGACGCATTTCGCCTTCGATGCGGAGAGCGAGGCGGCGATCGAGAAGATCGTCAAGCGCTATCCGCCCGGCAAGCAGGCCAGCGCGGTCATCCCGGTGCTCTATGTCGTGCAGCGGCAGATGCAGCGCCAGACCGGTATCGCCTGGGTGCCGCGGGTGGCGATGGACGTGGTGGCGGCACGCCTGAACATGGCGCCGATCCGTGTCTATGAGGTCGCGACCTTCTACTTCATGTTCAACCTCAAGCCGATCGGCAAGTTCCACCTGCAGGTCTGCGGCACAACGCCCTGCTGGTTGCGCGGCTCGGATGAGGTCTTCCGCGCCTGCAAGGATGCGGCCGGGGTGCATGGCTATGGCGAGACCAGCGCCGACGGGCTGTTCACCCTGAGCGAAGTCGAATGCCTCGGCGCCTGCGTGAACGCGCCGGTGCTGGCAGTAGACGACGACTATTACGAGGATCTGGATTACGAGAGCACGGTGCGGCTGATCGAGGCGCTGAAGCGCGGCGAGCGGCCGAAGCCGGGCTCCGTCATCGGCCGTCAGGCCAGTGCGCCCGTGGGCGGGCCGCTGGTGCTGACCGATGTGCCGGGGGAGTAAGCGGGCATGGCCCTCTCCGACAAGGATCGCATCTTCACCAATCTCTACGGGCTGCATGACTGGCGCCTGCCCGCGGCGCGCCGTCGCGGCAATTGGGACGGCACCAAGGCCCTGATCGAGAAGGGCCGCGACTGGATCATCGAGGAGGTGAAGAATTCCGGCCTGCGCGGCCGCGGTGGTGCGGGCTTCCCGACCGGCATGAAGTGGTCCTTCATGCCCAAACAGAGCGATGGGCGGCCGCACTACCTGGTGGTGAACGCGGACGAGTCCGAGCCTGGCACCTGCAAGGATCGCGACATCATCCGCCACGATCCGCATACGCTGATCGAGGGTTGCCTGCTTGCCGGCGTCGCGATGGGCGCGCATACCGGCTACATCTATATCCGCGGCGAATACTACAACGAGCATCTGGTGCTGCAGGCCGCGATCGACGAGGCATATGCAGCCGGGCTGATCGGTCCCAATGCCTGCGGCAGCGGCTGGGATTTCGACCTCTACGTGCATCGCGGTGCCGGCGCCTATATCTGCGGCGAGGAGACGGCGCTGATCGAATCGCTGGAGGGCAAGAAGGGCATGCCGCGTCTGAAGCCGCCCTTCCCGGCGGCAGTGGGCCTCTATGGCTGCCCTACCACGGTGAATAATGTTGAGACCATCGCCGTGGTGCCGACCATCCTGCGGCGCGGCGCCGCCTGGTTCGCCAGCTTCGGGCGGCCGAAGAACAGCGGTACCAAGATCTTCTGCATCCAGGGCCATGTGAACAAGCCCTGCAACGTGGAAGAGGAGATGAGCATTCCGCTGCGCGAGCTGATCGAGCGGCATGCGGGTGGCGTGCGCGGCGGCTGGGACAACCTGCTGGCGGTGATCCCGGGCGGGTCCTCCACGCCGCTGATCCCGAAAGAGGTCTGCGACACCGTCCTGATGGATTTCGATGCGCTGCGCGAGCACAAGACCGGCCTCGGCACCGCGGGCGTGATCGTGATGGACAAGTCCACCGACCTGATCAAGGCGATCGCCCGACTCTCGCATTTCTACAAGCATGAGAGTTGCGGCCAGTGCACGCCCTGTCGCGAGGGCATGGGCTGGGTCATGCGCATGATGGACCGCATGGTCGAAGGCCGCGCCGAGATCGAGGAGATCGACGTGCTGGAGGATGTGACGCGACGGATCGAGGGGCATACGATCTGCGCGCTCGCCGATGGCGGTGTCTGGCCCGTGCAGGGGCTGATTCGCCATTTCCGCCCGCTGATGGAAGAGCGAATCGCCGAGTATAAGAGGCGGCTTGGCTCGCCCACACCAACGCTGCCGATGGCGGCGGAGTAGGACGCAATGGCGAAGGTCACGGTTGACGGGATCGAGGTGGAGGTCCCCAACGGCGTCTCCGTGCTGCAGGCCTGCGAGGCTGCGGGCAAGGAGATTCCGCGCTTCTGCTACCATGAGCGGCTGAGCGTCGCCGGCAACTGCCGCATGTGCCTGGTTGAGGTGGAGAAGGCGCCGAAGCCCATCGCCTCCTGCGCCTATCCGGTGGCGGACGGCATGAAGGTCTTTACGGACAGCGAGATGGTCCGCAAGGCCCGCCGCGGCGTGATGGAATTCCTGCTGATTAACCACCCGCTGGACTGCCCGATCTGTGACCAGGGCGGCGAGTGCGACCTGCAGGACCAGGCCATGGCCTATGGCATGGACCACAGCCGCTATCGGGAGGCCAAGCGGGCGGTCAAGGACAAGTATATGGGTCCGCTGATCAAGACGATCATGACCCGTTGCATCCAGTGCACTCGCTGCGTCCGCTTCGCGGCCGAGGTGGCCGGGGTGCCGGAACTCGGCGCGACCAATCGCGGCGAGAACATGGAAATCACCACCTATGTCGAGAAGGCGCTGACCTCCGAGCTTTCCGGCAACCTGATCGATATCTGCCCGGTCGGCGCGCTGACCAGCCGGCCCTATGCCTTCGTCTCGCGGCCTTGGGAGTTGCGGAAGACCGACAGCATCGATGTGCTGGACGCCACGGGGACGAACATCCGCGTGGATACCCGATCCGGCGAGGTGCTGCGCATCCTGCCCCGCACCAATGACGCAGTGAACGAGGAGTGGATGGCCGATCGCGGCCGCTTCTCCTTCGATGGGCTGAAGCGCCGCCGGCTGGATCGCCCTTGGGTGCGCAAGGACGGCAGATTGCAGCCGGCAAGCTGGGCCGAGGCTTTCGGCGCCATTGCCGCGAGGCTGAAGGGCTTGCCGGGCGACCGGATCGGCGCCGTGGTGGGCGACCTGGTAGATGCCGAGGCGATCGTCGCGCTGAAGGATCTCATGACGGCGCTCGGCAGCCGGAACCTGGAATGCCGCACGGATGGCGCGGCGATCGATACCTCCCGCCCGGACTTCTATCGCTTCAACACCACCATCGCCGGCATCGAGGAGGCGGATGCGCTGCTCATCATCGGCAGCAATCCGCGTCAGGAGGCGCCGGTGCTGAACGCGCGGATCCGCAAGCGCGCAACCGCCGGCAATTTCCCGATCGGCTTCGTCGGGCCGCGTGGCCTTGACCTGACCTATGCCCATGACTGGTTGGGCGAGGGGGGGGCGACGCTCCGCGCCCTTGCTGACGGGTCGCACCGCTTCTGCGAGGTCCTGCGGGCGGCGAAGCGGCCGATGCTGATCCTGGGCCGTGGGGCGCTTGCCCGGCCGGATGGCGCGGCGGTGCTGGCGGCGGCCTGGCAGGTGGCGGCGCAGAACGGGTTGCTGAAGCCGGATTGGCACGGGTTCAACCTGCTGCACCTGTTCGGTGGGCAGGTTGGCGCGCTGGAGCTGGGCTTCGTGCCACCAGCGGGTGGTGAAAGGCTGATGACTGGCCTCGATGCGCTGTGGCTGCTTGGAACTGATGGTTTCGACGCAGCACGCATCCCGGACGGCACCTTCGTCATCTATCAGGGCCATCACGGGGAGACGGCAGCGGCGCGGGCCGATGTGATCCTGCCGGGCGCGGCCTATACGGAAAAGGACGCCACCTGGGTGAACACCGAGGGGCGGGTGCAGCGCGGCAGGCTCGCGGTCTATCCGCCGGGCGAGGCGCGGGAGGATTGGAAGATCCTGCGTGCCGCGAGCGAGTTCCTCGGCAAGCGCCTGCCCTATGACGATCTGGAAGGCGTCCGGGCCCGGCTGGCGGAGGTGAACCCCATCTTCGCCAATCCCGGGCATCTGGAGCGGCGTGGCTGCACCGATACCAGCGGACCCGCCGGTGGCTTCGCTGCCTTGTCGGATGCGCCCTTCGTCCTGCCGATCACCAATTACTGGCAGGCGGATGTCATCAGTCGCGCATCCGAAACTATGGCAGAATGCGCGAGGACCTATCTGGCGCCGCAGGCGCGCATCGCGGCGGAGTAGGACAGGATGAACGACTTCCTCACCTCCCCCGCCGGGGTGCTCGCCATCACGGTTGCGCAGACGCTGGCGCTACTGGTGCCGGTGCTGATCGCGGTGGCTTACCTGACCTATGCGGAGCGTAAGGTCTTGGCGGCCATGCAGCTCCGCAAGGGACCGAATGTGGTCGGGCCTTTCGGTCTGCTGCAGCCCTTTGCCGATGCGATCAAGATGCTGATGAAGGAGACGATCATCCCCTCCGGGGCGAATCGTCTGCTCTTCATCTTCGCGCCCATGCTCACCTTCATGCTGGCAATGCTGGCCTGGGCGGTGATCCCGGTGAATGACGGCTGGGCGATTGCCGACATCAATGTCGGCATCCTCTATCTCTTCGCCATCTCCTCGCTCGGCGTCTACGGCATCATCATCGCGGGGTGGGCAAGCAACTCGAAATACGCCTTCCTCGGCGCGCTGCGCAGCGCGGCGCAGATGGTCAGCTACGAAGTGTCCATGGGCTTCGTGATCGTCACCGTGCTGCTCTGCGTGGGTTCGCTGAACCTCTCCGCCATCGTGCGGGCGCAGGAGACCGTCTGGTTCTTCATCCCGCTCTTCCCGATGTTCATCATTTTCTTCGTCAGTACCCTGGCGGAGACGAATCGGGCGCCCTTCGACCTGCCGGAGGGCGAGAGCGAGATCGTGGCGGGCTTCTTCGTCGAATACAGCAGCATGTCCTTCGCCCTGTTCTTCCTGGGCGAGTACGCGAACATGATCCTGATGTCGGCGCTGACCACCATCCTGTTCCTCGGCGGCTGGCTGCCGCCGGTGCAGATGGAGCCCTTCACCTGGATCCCGGGGCCGGTGTGGTTTGCGCTGAAGATCTGCCTCTGCCTCTTCACCTTCATCTGGGTCCGCGCGACCTTTCCGCGCTACCGCTACGACCAGCTCATGCGCCTCGGCTGGAAGGTGTTCCTGCCCTTCAGTCTGGTCTGGCTGGTCCTTACCGCGGCCGTGCTCAAGCTGACCGGCTGGTTGCCGGCGTGAGGAAATGATGCCGACGCTCGATCGCATCGCCCGCAGCTTGCTGTTGACCGAGCTGGTTGAGGGCATGGCGCTGACCTTGAAGTACTTCTTCAAGCCTAAGGTCACGATCAACTACCCGTATGAGAAGGCGCCGCTCTCGCCGCGCTTCAAGGGGGAGCACGCGCTGCGCCGCTACCCGAATGGCGAGGAGCGGTGCATTGCCTGCAAGCTCTGCGAGGCGATCTGCCCGGCGCAGGCCATCACCATCGAGGCCGAGCCGCGTGAGGATGGCAGCCGCCGCACCACGCGCTACGACATCGACATGGTGAAGTGCATCTATTGCGGCATGTGCGAGGAAGCCTGCCCGGTGGACGCCATCGTCGAGGGGCCGAATTTCGAGTTCTCGGTCGAGACGCGGGAGGAACTGCTCTACGACAAGCAGCGGTTGCTCTCGAACGGTGACCGGTGGGAGCCGGAGATCGCCAAGCGGCTCGAATTGGACGCCCCCTATCGCTGACCCCTACCGGGCCGCTCCGTGCGGCCCGATCCTTCCCTTGCCCTCGCCGGGGCAGACCAACCGGATGACGCCATGATCCTCAACGGTGACGGAGGCACGCGATGATCGCCGCGATCGCCTTCTACGTTTTCGCGGCCATCCTGATCGCTAGCGCGGTCATGGTGGTGACCTCGCGGAACCCGGTGCATAGCGTGCTATTCCTGATCCTCGCCTTCTTCAACGCGGCGGCGCTGTTCCTGATCGCCGGTGCGGAGTTCCTGGCGATGATTCTGGTCATCGTCTATGTCGGCGCGGTCGCGGTACTGTTCCTGTTCGTGGTGATGATGCTGGACATCGACTTCGCGCGTCTGCGCGAGGGTTTCCAGCGCTACGCCCCGATCGGGTTCATCGTCGGCGGTATCCTGTTGGCCGAACTGATCCTGGTGATCGGCGCCTGGTCCTTCGCGGACCAGGCTGAAGAGCTTCGCCTCTCACCCATGCCGGAAGGCAGCGTGACCAATGCCGAGGCGCTGGGACAGATCCTGTATACGGATTACGTCTATCTGTTCCAGGCGGCCGGGATGGTGCTGCTGGTCGCCATGATCGGCGCCATCGTACTGACGCATCGCCGGCGAGCCGGCACGCGGCGGCAGGACATCGCGGCACAGCTCGCTCGCTCCGGCTCCGTCAACCTGCGTTCGGTGCCAGCGGGCGTCGGCCTGCGAGAGCTTGGGATCGAGCGTCCGCCGCTGCCGGAGGAGGAGAAGCCTGCCATCGCCCATGGGGCGGATCATGGCGGCGGACATGGGGGGCATCACTGAGATGACGATCGGCCTCGCGCATTACCTGACCGTCGGTGCCATCCTGCTCGTCCTTGGGGTCTTCGGCATCTTCCTCAACCGGAAGAATGTCATCGTTATCCTGATGTCGATCGAGCTGATCCTCCTCTCGGTGAACCTGAACTTTGTCGCCTTCTCTGCTTGGCTGAATGACCTGACAGGGCAGGTCTTCGCCATGTTCGTCCTCACTGTCGCGGCCGCGGAGGCTGCGATCGGTCTGGCCATCGTTGTCGTCTATTTCCGCAACCGCGGCAGTATCGAGGTCGAGGACATCTCGACCCTGAAGGGCTGAGGGACATGTTCGTCGGCGCCGTCTTTCTTCCCCTGCTCGGGGCCACGGTCAGCGGTTTCCTCGGCCGCTGGATCGGGGCGCGGGCCGCGCAGTGGTTCACTGTGATCTGCATGGTGCTGGCCGCCATTTGCGGTGTCATAGCCTTCGGGCAGGTGGCGCTCGGCGGCCAGTCCACTACCGTGCCCATCGTCACCTGGATTGATGTCGGGGGCCTGGAAGTGTCCTGGGCACTCCGCTTCGACACGTTGGCGGTGGTGATGGTGGCGATGGTCACCTTCATCTCGACGCTGATCCATCTCTACAGCGTCGGCTACATGGCGCATGACGAGACGCCGGCGCGGTTCTTTGCCTATCTCAGCCTCTTCACCTTCATGATGCTGATGCTGGTGACGGCAGACAATCTGGCCCAGCTCTTCTTCGGCTGGGAGGGCGTCGGCCTCGCGAGCTATCTACTGATCGGCTACTGGTACGAGCGGGAGAGCGCGAACCGCGCGGCGATGAAGGCCTTCATCGTCAACCGTGTGGGTGACTTCTGCTTCATGCTGGGGATGGCTCTGACCTTCCTCACCTTCAATAGCATCGAGTTCAACGAGATCTTCGCCGCCGTCCCGCAGCATGCCCAGGATACCTTCTTCGGCATCAATGCGATCGAGTTGATTGGGGTGCTGCTCTTCCTGGGTGCCTGCGGCAAGTCGGCGCAGATCGGACTGCACACCTGGCTGCCGGACGCGATGGAGGGCCCGACGCCAGTCTCTGCCCTGATCCATGCGGCGACCATGGTGACGGCTGGCGTCTTCCTGATCTGCCGTATGTCGCCGCTGATGGAGTATGCCCCGACCGCGCTGGCAATCGTCACCCTGGTCGGCGCAACCACGGCGCTGTTCGCTGCAACCATCGGCTGCGTGCAGAACGACATCAAGCGGGTGATCGCCTACTCCACCTGCTCGCAGCTCGGCTACATGTTCTTTGCGGCAGGCGTGGGGGCGTATCAGGTGGCGATGTTCCACCTCTTCACCCATGCCTTCTTCAAGGCGCTCCTGTTCCTCGGCGCGGGCAGCGTGATCCACGCGATGTCTGACGAGCAGGATATCCGCAAGATGGGTGGGATCTGGACCAAGATCCCGGTGACCTATGCCGTGATGTGGGTGGGCAGCCTGGCGCTGGCCGGTATTCCCTTCTTCGCTGGCTACTACTCCAAGGACGCGATCCTGGAGGCGGCCTTCGCCAGCCATAGCGGCGTCGCCCTCTATGCCTTCGTCTGCGGCCTACTGGCTGCCCTGCTCACCGCCTTCTATTCCTGGCGCCTGCTGATCCTGACCTTCCATGGCCAGCCGCGTGCCGACCATCATGTGATGGAGCATGTGCATGAGAGCCCGGCGGTGATGCTGATCCCCTTGCTGCTGCTGGCCGCAGGCGCGGTGCTGACGGGCTATATCTTCGCGCCGCTCTTCATCGGCGAGCATCAGGAGAGTTTCTGGGCCGGCTCGATCCTGAATGCCGAGCACAACCACATCATGCACGCGATGCATGAGGTTCCGGGCTGGGTCCCGCTGGCACCGACCGCTATCGGCGCCATCGGCATCCTGCTGGCCTATCTGTTCTACATGGTGGCGCCGGGTATCCCGGCCCGCCTCGCGCAGAGCTTCCGTGGCATCTACCTGTTCCTCCTGAACAAGTGGTACTTCGACGAGCTCTATGACGCGATCTTCGTCCGGCTGATTGGCCAGCGCCTGGCCGCCTTCCTATGGAAGGTGGGCGATGCCCAGATCATCGACGGCGTGCCGAACGGCGCAGCGAGCCTGGCCGTGGAGGCGTCGCGCGGCGCCGTGCGGATCCAGACCGGCCGCGTGGCGAGCTATGCCTTCACCATGATCATCGGCCTGGTCGTCTTCGTCTCCATCTTCCTCTTCGGTGTCCGCTGATGAACGCCGCCGGCTTCCCGCTGCTCTCGCTCATTACCTTCCTGCCGTTGGCAGGGGTGGCGATCATCATGTCCATCCGCGGCGATGATGAGGTGATCGCGCGCAATTCCCGCTGGACTGCCTTCTGGACCAGCCTGATCGTCTTCCTGCTCAGCCTGATCCTCTGGGCGCGGTTTGACCGGTCCTCGGCGGAGTTCCAGTTCGTCGAACAGCTGGCCTGGCTGCCAGAATTCGGCGTCGGCTACCATATGGGCGTGGACGGCATTTCGGTGCTCTTCGTCCTGCTCTCCACCGCCCTGACGCCGATCTGCATCATGGCCTCCTGGGAGGCAATCCGGACGCAGGTTCGGGAGTACATGATCGCCTTCCTGGTCCTCGAGACCATGATGGTCGGCATGTTCTGCGCCCTGGACTTCATCGTCTTTTACATTTTCTTTGAGGGCGTTCTGATCCCGATGTTCCTCATCATCGGGGTCTGGGGCGGGCCGCGGCGGGTCTATGCGGCCTTCAAGTTCTTCCTCTACACGCTGCTCGGCAGCGTCCTGATGCTGCTGGCGATCATCTATCTCTGGTACAACGCCGGCACCACCGACATCCCGCAGCTCTTTGAGCATCCGATCTCGCGTACCGCTCAGATCTGGATCTTCTTCGCCTTCCTCGCCAGCTTCGCGGTGAAGGTTCCGATGTGGCCGGTGCACACCTGGCTGCCGGACGCGCATGTGGAGGCACCGACGGCGGGCTCGGTCATTCTGGCTGGCGTGCTGCTGAAGATGGGGGGCTACGGCTTCCTGCGCTTCACCCTGCCGCTGCTGCCGGAGGCCAGCGTGCAGTTCGCGCCGCTGATCTTCGCACTCTCCGTGATCGCGGTGGTCTACACCTCGCTGGTCGCCCTGGCGCAGGAGGACATGAAGAAGCTCATTGCCTACTCCTCCGTGGCGCATATGGGCATCGTCACCATCGGCATCTTCACCTTCAACCCGCAGGGGCTTTCGGGTGCGCTCTTCACCATGCTGGCGCACGGCATCGTCTCCAGCGCGCTCTTCCTCTGCGTCGGCGTGCTGTATGACCGCGTCCATAGCCGGGAGATTGCGCGCTACGGTGGGGTGGCGAAGATCATGCCTGGCTATGCCGTGGTCTTCATGATCTTCACCATGGCCAGCATTGCTCTGCCGGGGTTGGCGAATTTTGTGGGCGAGTTCCTGGTCATCTTCGGAGCCTGGCTGGTGAATCCCTGGCTCGCCTTCGGCGCAGCGCTCGGCATGATCCTGGGTGCGGCCTATATGCTGTGGCTCTATCGGCGCGTCGTCTTCGGCCGCATTACGCGGGGCGATCTGCGGACTCTGCTGGATCTCAGCCCGCGCGAGTATGCCGTCTTCGTACCGCTCGTCCTCCTGACCCTTTGGATGGGCGTCTACCCGCAGTCCTTCCTGTCCTTCTTCGATGCCAGCGTCGCGGCGCTGCTGGAGCGGCATGTCGCTGCCCTCGGCTCCGCCCGGTTGGCTGGGATGTGAGCGCCATGTCCTGGACCCTTGCCATGCCGGAACTGGTTCTTGCCTGCGCCGGCCTTGTCATCCTCGTCGCGGGCGTGATCCCGAACCGGGAAACCTTCTTTCCGGTTTCCATGGCGGTGATCGGCGCTTTGATCGTGGCAGCCCTGCTGGTCATCAACCAGCCGGAGGGCACGGCGCTGGGCGGGCAATATGTCTCGGATGCCTATAGCGGCTTCATGAAGCTGCTCGCCCTGGCTGGCGCTGCGCTCAGCATGCTGCTTGCCATCGACTGGAACGAGAAGGAGGGACTTGGCCGTTTCGAATTCCCCGTGCTGGTGCTGCTCTCTGCGCTCGGCATGATGGTGATGATTTCGGCCAACGATCTCATGGCCCTCTATCTGGGGCTGGAGCTGCTGTCGCTGCCACTCTACGTCATCGCCGCCTTTGACCGGGACAACGCCCGGTCCTCTGAGGCGGGGCTGAAGTACTTCGTGCTGGGCGCACTCGCCTCCGGCCTGCTGCTCTATGGCGCCACGCTGGTTTACGGCTTCGCCGGCACCACGAATTTCGACCGGCTGGCTGATGTCTTTTCTGCGGCGCAGGGCGTTTCCGCCGGCGTGGTGGTGGGCATCGTCTTCGTCATCGCCGGCCTCGCCTTCAAGGTTTCCGCCGTGCCCTTCCATATGTGGACGCCGGATGTCTATGAGGGGGCGCCGACTCCCGTGACGGCCTTCTTCGCCACCGCCCCGAAGGTGGCGGCGATCGCTCTGTTCGGGCGCGTGCTGCTCGGGCCCTTCGGCGACCTTGCCGGGCAGTGGCAGCAGGTGCTGCTGTTGATCTCGGTCGGCTCCATGCTGCTCGGTTCCTTTGCCGCCCTCCGGCAGAGCAACCTGAAGCGGCTGATGGCCTATTCCTCCATCGGCCATGTCGGCTACGCGCTGATGGGCCTCGCGGTCGCCAGCGATGTCGGGCTGCGCGGGCTGCTGATCTACATGGCCATCTACCTGGTCATGAATATCGGCACCTTCGCGGTGCTGGTGGCGATGCGCCGGCAGGGCAAGGCGGTGGAGCAGGTCGAGGATCTCGCCGGCCTGGCCGATACCGATCCGGGGATGGCGATGTGGATGGCCGTCTTCATGTTCTCCCTGGCCGGCATCCCGCCGCTCGCGGGCTTCTTCAGCAAGCTCTATATCTTCCTGGCCGCGGTGCAGGGCGGGTTCTGGACGCTGGCGGTCATCGGTGTACTGACCAGCGTGGTTTCCGCCTACTACTATCTACGCATCGTTAAGGTCATGTATTTCGACCGTCCCGTGGGCGCGCTGGATCGTGCCCCAGCCAGCCTTGTGGTGGTGATGGCAGGGACGGGGGTGTTCAATGCGCTGTTCTGGCTCTGGCCGGCGCCGATAGTCGCCGCAGCGCAGGCGGCGGCGGCGGCCCTCCTGGGGTGACGCCGCTCGGCGGGGGCTGGCGGCTGGTCATCCATGACGAGCTTGCCAGCACCTCCGACCAGCTTATCCGGCTGGCGGAGGCGGGCGAGCCCGAGGGGCTTGCCATACTGGCCCGCCGTCAGGGCGCGGGGAGGGGCCGGAGCGGCCGGGCTTGGCAGTCGCCCCCCGGCAACCTCTATCTCTCGGCGCTACTCCGCCCTTCCGGCCCGGCACGGGAAGCCGCGCAATGGGGCCTGCTGGCCGGCCTCGCCCTAATCGAGGCGGCGCGGGAGATCGATCCGGAGCCGGCCGCGCTGCGCCTGAAATGGCCCAATGATCTGCTGCGCCACGGCGCGAAATGCGCCGGCATCCTGGCCGAGAGCATGCTGGCACCGGATGGCGGTCTCGCCTGGCTGGTCCTGGGCTTCGGCGTGAATTTGGCGGTCGCGCCGCCGCTGCCGGACCGGTCGACCGCCTGCCTCGGCCGGGCGGAGCCGCCGGAAGCCTTCGCCGCCCGGCTGCTTCGCCGTCTGGACCACTGGTGTGCCGTGCGGATGGCGCAGGGCTTCCGGCCGATCCGCGCTGCCTGGGAGGAGTTTGGTCCCGCCCGCGGACAGCCGATCAGCGCCCGGGCCGGTGCCGGGACCGTCAGTGGCGCTTTCGCTGGCCTCGGTCCCGATGGCAGCCTGCTGCTCGATAGCGGGGAGGGGCGCCAGACCGTCGCCGCGGGCGAGATTCTGGAAGCGGAACCCCATTCGGGCGGAGTATCGTGATCCCATGCTGCTGGCGGTGGATGCGGGCAACACGAATGTCGTCTTCGCGGTGCATGACGGCGTGGAATGGCGCGGCCGCTGGCGCATCGCGACCCGCGCGGACCGGACTTCGGACGAGTATGCGGTCTGGCTGCTCGCGCTGCTGCAGCATAGCGGGCTGAGGCCCACCGAAATCGACCGCTGCGTCATCGGCACGGTGGTTCCTGCGGCGCTTTACAACCTCCGCCGGCTGTGCCGCGAGTGGTTCAATTGCGAACCCCTCGTCGCCCGCTCCACGGTGGATTGGGGCTTCGAGATCCGCGTGGACCGGCCGCAGGAGGTCGGCGCCGACCGCTTGCTCAATGCCCTGGCCTCGCACCACCACTACAAGGGGCCGCTGGTGGTCGTGGATTTCGGCACCGCCACTACCTTCGATGTCGTGGATGCGGAGGGGGCCTATCTCGGCGGCGTCATCGCCCCCGGCGTCAATCTCTCGATCGAGGCTCTGCACCAGGCCGCGGCCCGCCTGCCGCGCATCGGCATTGGCCGGCCACAGGCCGTCATCGGCCGGGACACGGTGGCAGCCATGCAGGCCGGCATCTTCTGGGGCTATGTCGGAATGATCGAAGGGATCATTGCCCGCATCGGCAGCGAATATGGCAGCCCCCTGAAGGTCGTTGCCACCGGCGGCCTCGCCCCGCTTTTCGCCGAGGGCACCACGGTGATCGGGACGATCGACCCAGATATCACTCTCGAGGGCTTGCGGCTGTTGGCGGAGCGTAACCCGGCCCCCACCTTGCATAAAACCGGACAGCGCGATCCCGCGTAGAAGAAGAAGTATGGACGATTTCATGGCTGCGGCCGGGCATGAGCCGGCCGACGATCTCGCTTTCATTCCGCTCGGCGGTACCGGCGAGATCGGAATGAACCTGAATGTGTATCGCTGTGACGGCAAACTCCTGGCCGTGGACTGCGGCATCGGCTTCGGCGGCCCGGAGAATCCGGGGGCGGAGGTGATGGTGCCGGATCCCGCCTGGCTTTCCGAGCGGCGGGATCGCCTTGTCGGGCTGGTCATCACCCATGCGCATGAGGACCATCTAGGGGCTGTTGCCTATCTGTGGCCGCTGCTGCGCTGCCCTATCTATGCCAGCCCCTTCGCCTCCGCTGTGCTGCGGCGGAAGCTGGGGGAGGCGGGGCTGGCGGCGGAGGCTCGGGTCACGACCATTCCCCTCGGTGGCCGTCTGTCCCTGGAGCCTTTCGATCTGGAGTTCATCGGTGTTGCCCACTCGGTGCCGGAGGCCCAGGCCCTGGCCATTCGCACCCGGCATGGGCTGGTGCTGCACACCGGCGACTGGAAGCTGGATCCGGACCCGCTGATCGGCCGCCCGACCGACGAGGCGGCCCTGATCCGGCTAGGCGAGGAAGGGGTCCTGGCCATGATCTGCGACTCGACCAATGCGTTGGTCGAGGGGCATTCCGGCTCGGAAGCGGAAGTGCGCCGCAACCTCACCGCCATCATCCGCGGGCTGAAGGGGCGGGTCGCCGTGACCTGCTTCGCCACCAACGTTGCGAGGGTGGAGAGCATCGCCCTGGCTGCCCGGGCCGCAGGCCGGCAGGTATCGCTCTTCGGCCGCAGCCTGCGCAATGTTGAAGCGGCGGCGCGCGAATGCGGTTACCTGAAGGACATCGACCCCTTCGTGCCGGAGGAGGAAGCCGGCTATCTCCCGGACGATTCGCTACTCATCATCTGCACCGGCTCACAGGGGGAGCCACGCTCGGCCCTGGCCAAGATCGCCGCGGACACGCACCCCTCCATTGCCCTGGGGGAGGGGGATACGGTCATCTTCTCCTCCCGCATGATTCCAGGGAATGAGCGGGCGATCCTGAAGCTGCAGGACGACCTGGCACGCCGCGGCTGCCAGGTGATGACGGCGGATGACCATATGGTCCATGTCTCCGGCCACCCGGCGCGGGACGAGCTGCGGCGCCTCTATGCGCTGGTCCGGCCCCGCTACGCCGTGCCGGTGCATGGCGAGTGGCGCCATCTGAGCGAGCATGCGGCCCTGGCGAAGAGCCTCGGCACGACTCCCATCCTGGTCGAGGATGGTGATGTGCTCCAGCTTGCTCCCGGCAGGCCCGAGGTGGTGGAGGGGGTCCCGACCGGGCGGCTGGCAGTGGACGAGGGCCGGCTGCTGCCCTTGCAGGGCGGGGTGCTGGCGGCGCGGAAGCGCATGCTGTTCAATGGTGTCGTCGTCGCATCCCTGGCCGTGGATTCCACTGGACGGGTCCTGGGCGAGCCGCAGGTTTCCGCTCCCGGGCTGTTCGACGGTGGCGACCAGGCGCCGGCCGAGCTGGCCGCGGATGTGGCCCGCGCCATAACCGAATTGCCCAGCGCCATCCGACGGGAGGACGATGCGCTGCGGGAGGCCGCCCGGGCGGTCCTGCGCAAGGCGGTCGGTCGCCGGCTGCGCAAGCGGCCGAGCGTGGAGGTGCATCTGTTGCGGGTGTGACCTCCGGGCCGGCCCCATCTTGGCAAGCCAAGTCGGTGGCGCCACACAGAGGCCATGAATTGGTTCTCCGGCGTCGTCGTCTATCTCCTGATCTGGTGGGTGACGCTGTTCGCCGTGCTGCCGATCGGCACCCAGCCGGACCCGGAGGGCGATCCGGCAACGGGGGGCTGGAGGGGCACGCCGCGGCAGCCGCGCATGTTGCGGAAGGTGGTCATCACCACTCTGGTTGCGACGGTGCTCTGGCTTGGGGCCTATGCCCTAATCACCAGCGACTGGCTCAGCTTCCGCTCCGGCTGGCTGGCACTGCCTGAGGATTAGGCGGAAATTAGGGTTGCAAGCAGATGCTGCCCTGGATAGGGCAGAATCGGTCTCAGCGCTGAATTTTTCGCCTATTGGCGGCATCGTTTGCCGTTGTGCCGCGTTCGGCCCCTGCGCCAACATCATCACCGGGAAGAGGATTTCCTCTTCCCGCCGTGTGACTGGCGTTTCCTCCCTAAACTCGGGCCGCACCCATGGTGTGGCCCTTTTTTTCGTCTAGCCCAGGGCGTATCTGCCGCCAAGCAATTTCTGATACCGGAATCGTTCCTCCGACACAGTTTCATGCGTTTTGCAGCGCAGCATCGGAAAGAAATTGCCCTGCATGGCCGCTGGCCGGCCGCAACGGGCCCTCCTGCTCGCCCCCCTGGCGGATTCCTCATCCCGCCCCTACTGTCCCGCGCCTCTTGCCGTTCCAGGAGCTTACGCCTTGCGTCTCTCTCGCGCCTTCCTGCCCACGCTGAAGGAAACCCCGGCCGAGGCGCAGATCGCCTCCCACCGCCTCATGCTGCGGGCCGGCATGATCCGGCAGACCTCGGCCGGCATCTATGCCTGGTTGCCGCTCGGCTGGCGTGTGCTGCAGAAGGTCGAGCAGATCGTGCGGGAGGAGCAGGACGCCGCCGGCGCCCAGGAAATCCTGATGCCGACGATCCAGACCGCGGATCTCTGGCGCCAGAGCGGCCGCTACGACGCCTATGGCCCGGAGATGCTGCGCATCAAGGACCGGCATGAGCGGGAGATGCTCTACGGCCCGACCAATGAGGAAATGGTCACGGAGATCTTCAAGAGCTACGCGAAGAGCTACCGCGACCTGCCGCGCAATCTCTATCACATCCAGTGGAAGTTCCGGGACGAGATCCGCCCCCGCTTCGGCGTCATGCGCGGCCGTGAATTCCTGATGAAGGACGCCTACAGCTTCGACCTGGACTATGAAGGCGCCCAGCGCAGCTACCGGCAGATGTTCGTCGCCTATCTGCGCACCTTCGCCCGCATGGGGCTGAAAGCGATCCCGATGCAGGCGGATACCGGCCCGATCGGCGGCAATCTCTCCCATGAATTCATCATCCTGGCAGAGACGGGCGAGAGTCAGGTCTTTCTGCACCAGGATCTGCTGGAATTCGACGTGCTGGCGAATGCGCCGGACTACCAGGGCGATCTCTCGCCCATCGTCGATTTCTGGACCAGCCGCTACGCTGCGACAGATGAGAAGCATGACGAGGCCGCCTGGGCCAAGGTGCCGGAGGAGAAGAGGGTCTCCGCCCGCGGCATCGAGGTCGGCCACATCTTCTATTTCGGCACGAAGTACAGCGCCCCGATGGGGCTGCAGGTCTCCGGGCCGGACGGGAAGATGATCACGCCGGAGATGGGCAGCTACGGCATCGGCGTCTCCCGCCTGGTCGGCGCCATCATCGAGGCAAATCACGACGAGGCCGGCATCAAATGGCCCGATCCCGTGGCACCCTTCCGCGCCGCCGTCCTGAACCTGAAGGTGGGCGATGCCAATTGCGACGCGCTCTCCGAACGCATCTATGCGGCGCTGAGCCCCGATGCCGTCTATGACGACCGGGAGGAGCGTGCCGGCGTCAAATTCGCCGATGCCGACCTGATGGGCTTCCCTTGGCAGGTCATCGTCGGCCCGCGCGGCGCCGCCGCCGGCAAGGTGGAACTGAAGCGTCGCGCCAGCGGCGAGCGGGCGGAAGTCTCGCCGGAGGACGCCATCGCCCGGATCAAGGGCACCTGACCCGGCGATGTTCAACGCCTTCGAGCGCACCGTCGCCTTCCGCTATCTGCGCGCGCGGAAGGGGGAGCGCTTCGTCTCCGTCATCGCCGTCTTCTCCCTGGTCGGCATCGCGCTCGGCGTCGCCACGCTCATCATCGTGATGAGCGTGATGAACGGCTTCCGGCAGGAATTGCTGGGCCGCATCCTGGGGCTGAACGGTCATCTGGGCGTCTATGCGGCGGAAGGCGGCCCACTGCGGGACTTCGACCCGTTGGTGCAGCGCATCCGTACCTTGCCCGGCGTGGTGGAGGCGACGCCGATCGTCGAAGGTCAGGTCCTGCTCACCAGCGAGGCGGGCGGCGCCTCCGGCGGCGTGGCGCGCGGCATCAGGCCGGAGGACCTGCGCGACCGCGCCATCATCGCCGGCAATATCCGCCTCGGCAGCCTGGCGAATTTCCAGGGCGAGGACGCGATCGTCATCGGCACCGGCCTCGCCAACAAGATGCGGGTCGGCATCGGCGACCGCATCACCATGATCTCGCCCCAGGGCAGGGCGACCGTGGTGGGCACCCTTCCCAGGGTCCGCTCCTATCGCGTCGCGGCGATGTTCAATGTGGGCATGAATGAATACGACAGCAGCTTCGTCTTCATCCCCCTGAGCGCCGCGCAGGCCTATTTCCAGGTCCCGGATGCCATCTCCCAGATCGAGGTCTTCGTCCAGGATCCGACGCGCGTGCGCGCCGTCAACATGGAGATTCGCCGGGCCATGGAGCGCCCCGTGCGGGTGGTGGACTGGCAGGACGCGAACAGCAGCTTCTTCAACGCGGTTCAGGTCGAGCGGAACGTGATGTTCCTGATCCTGACCCTCATCATCATCGTCGCCGCCTTCAACATCATCAGCTCGCTCATCATGCTGGTGAAGGACAAGGGGCGGGACATCGCCATCCTGCGCACCATGGGGGCGACGCGGGGGGCGATCCTGCGCATCTTCCTGCTCTGCGGCGCCTCGGTGGGGTTCCTCGGTACGCTGATCGGCTTCGGTATCGGCCTGGTCTTCTGCCTGAATATCGAGAGCATCCGGCAGTTCCTCCAGTCCCTGACCGGGACGGAACTGTTCAGTCCGGAGGTCTATTTCCTCTCCCAACTGCCTGCGGTGGTGGACCCGAAGGAGGTTGTGCAGGTGGTCGCCATGGGGCTTGGGCTTTCCCTCTTGGCGACGATCTATCCCAGTTGGCGCGCGGCGCGGCTCGACCCGGTAGAGGCGCTGCGGAATGAGTGAGCCGCCGCTGAGGCTCGCCGCCGTCGAGCGCCGCTTTCGCACGGAAGCCGGGGAACTGCCGGTCCTGCAAGGCGCGGATCTGGCGCTGGAAGCAGGGGAGATCGTCGCCCTGGTCGCGCCCTCCGGCACCGGCAAGTCCACGCTGCTGCATCTGGCGGGGCTGCTGGAGCGGCCCGATGGAGGGGAGGTCTTCGTCGAGGGCCGCGCCGCCGGCACCCTCTCCGACGATGCGCGCACAGCGATCCGCCGCACCACCATCGGTTTCGTCTACCAGTTCCACCACCTGCTGCCGGAATTCACGGCGGAGGAGAATATCCTCCTTCCGCAGATGGCAGCGGGGAAG
>CALGVL010000279.1 GCA_937930165.1 uncultured Acetobacteraceae bacterium | reverse complement strand
CCTGGCGGCCGGGATCATGTCGCCGGTCAGAAGCATCTCCATCGCCGCCTTGCGGCCGACCGCCCGCGAAAGCGCCACCATCGGCGTCGAGCAGAAGAGCCCGATATTGACGCCCGGAGTGGCGAAGCGGGCATCCTCCGCCGCGACGGCAAGATCGCAGCTTGCGACCAGCTGGCATCCGGCCGCGGTGGCCACGCCGTGAACCCTGGCGATGACCGGTTTCGGCAGCCGGGTTATCGTCATCATCAGGAGCGAACAGCTCCGGAACAGGGCCTCGTAGCCGTCGCGCGCCTCCGCGCCGCCAGCGGAGGCGAGCGCGCGAAGCTCCTTCAGGTCGTGACCGGCACAGAAGGCCGGGCCAGCCCCTTCGACCACGACGACCTTGGCCGTCGGATCGTCCGCGAGAGCGTCGAAGGTCTCCTGCAAGGCACCGATCAGCGCGGCCGAGAGCGCGTTGCGCGCCTTCGGCCTGTTCAGCGTGACGGTGACGACGCCCGCGCGGTCCCGGCGAAGGACGGGCGGCTCGTCGGGCTGGCCCGCTTGGGGCGTCGGGCTCGGGGCTCCGGACATCGCTTCGAAATTCCGCTGTTCGGCCGAACGGTTCCGGTCAACCTTAACGATTGCCGACGGCTCCGCAAGTCGGGGGAGCGGAAGAAAGGCGGCGGCCGGGACGGCGGTGCCCGTGGGCCGACGCGACCGCAAACCTGAGCGATCCCGCCCCGCCGAGGCCGGTTGCCGTGGAGTCGCGGAAACCCTGGAAATCCGCGGCCCTTGGCGACGGTAATATGATACCGCAAGTGTAACCGGCTGAAACCAGGACGTTTTTTGCGCTTGACCGGGGCGGAGTCATCGCATAGAAACCGCAACTACGGACGACGGCCGGGAACGGCTGTCGTCCCTTCTTATTCGAGCCGGTCTGTCCTTGAATTGGGGACGGACCCGTCCCAAGAGGGCATCCGTGATGAAAACCTATTCCGCCAAGCCGTCCGAGGTGGAAAAGAAGTGGTACGTGGTCGACGCCGATGGCGTCGTGCTCGGCCGCCTCGCCTCCCTGGTCGCCATGCGCCTGCGCGGCAAGCACAAGGCCATGTATACCCCGCATCTCGATTGCGGCGACAACATCATCGTCATCAATGCCGAGAAGGTTCGGCTGACCGGGCGGAAGCGCGAGGACAGCATCTTCTACTGGCACACCGGCTATCCGGGCGGCATCAAGGGCCGCACCATCCGGCAGCGGCTGGAGAGCAAGCACCCGGAGCGGGTGATCGAGAAGGCCGTGGAGCGGATGATCACCCGCGGCCCGCTCGGCCGGCGCCAGATGAAGAACCTGCATGTCTATGCCGGACCGGAGCATCCGCATGCCGGCCAGCAGCCGACCGTCCTCGACGTCGGCGCGCTGAACCGCAAGAACAAGGTGGACTGATATGAGCGAGCAGCAGACCACCGGCACGCTCGCCGACCTGAAGGCGCTGGTCCAGGGCACCCCCGCCGCCGGCGAGGAGCAGGCGGTCCGGGCGCCGAAGCGCGACGAATTCGGCCGCGCCTACGCGACCGGCCGTCGCAAGGACGCGGTGGCGCGGGTCTGGTTGAAGCCGGGCAAGGGCACCATTGAGATCAACGGCAAGCCGGTGGGCAAGTATTTCGCCCGCCCGGTGCTGCGCATGCTGATCACCCAGCCCTTCCTGGTGGCGGACCGCTACCAGCAGTTCGACGTCATGGCGACCGTGACCGGCGGCGGCCTTTCCGGCCAGGCTGGCGCGGTGCGGCATGGCATCAGCCGGGCGCTCACCAACTACGAGCCGGAGCTGCGCGCCATCCTGAAGAAGGCCGGCTTCCTCACCCGCGACCCGCGCGTGGTCGAGCGGAAGAAGTACGGCAAGGCCAAGGCGCGACGTTCCTTCCAGTTCAGCAAGCGCTGACGCTGGGCGGGCCGGCGTCAGCGCCGGCCGAAAGGCTGTCATTACAGAGGGGCGGGCCCGCAGGGGTCCGCCCCTCTTGCTTTTTCCGCCGCATTGCGCGGCAAATGCTCCCAGAGGAGGGCCCAGAGATGGCCAAGGGTAGCGTGCCTACGGTGTTCATCGACGGCGAGGCCGGCACCACCGGCCTGCAGATCCGCGAGCGGCTGGAGCGCCTGCCGCATCTCGCGCTGCGATCCATCGCCCTAGAGCGCCGCAAGGACCCGGAGGCCCGCCGCGCCCTGATGGCCGAGGTGGACCTGGTGGTCCTCTGCCTGCCCGATGACGCGGCGAAGGAGAGCGCGGCGCTCGCCGCCTCGCTGGGGGCGGAGGCACCGCGGCTGCTGGATGCCAGCACCGCGCATCGGGTGGATCCGGACTGGGTCTATGGCCTGCCGGAACTGAGCGCCGACCAGCCGGCGCGAATCGCGGCGGCGCAGCGCGTCTCCAACCCCGGCTGCTATCCGACCGGTGCCATCCTGATGCTGCGGCCGCTGATCGAGGCGGGGGTGCTGCCGGCGGATTTTCCAATCACGATCAATGCCGTCTCCGGCTATTCCGGCGGCGGCAAGTCCATGATCGAAGCCTATGAGGCCCGCACCGCCCCGGATTTCGAGCTTTATGGCCTCGGCCTGGAGCACAAGCATGTGCCGGAGCTGCAACTCTATTCCGGGCTGACGCGGCGGCCGATCTTCGTGCCCTCGGTGGGCGATTTCCGGCAGGGGATGATCGACTGCATCCCGCTGCACCTGGACCTGCTGCCCGGCAAGCCGAAGCCCCGGGATCTGGAAGCCGTTCTGGCCGCGCGCTATGCCGGCAGTGAATATGTCCGCGTGGTTCCGGCCGACGCGAAGGGCAAGCTGGAGCCGCAGGCACTGAACAACACCAACCTGCTGGAATTGCGGGTCTACGGGAACGAGGCCCGCGGCCAGGCGGTTCTGACCGCACGCTACGACAATCTCGGCAAGGGCGCCTCGGGCGCCGCCGTGCAGAATATCGGCCTGATGCTCGGCGTGCCGGTGGAGACCCGGCTGCCGTCAGCGGCCGAATAGGGAAGGAGGAGGAAGCATGGACCAGACCGTGACCCGGACCGCCGTCGGACCGCTCTACCCATTCGAGGGCAAGGTGCCGGTCGTCCATCCCAGCGCCTTCGTCGCCCCCACCGCTGCGGTGATCGGCGATGTCGAGATCGGCGAGGGGTCGAACATCTGGTATCACTGCGTGCTGCGCGGCGACACGAACTACATCCGCATCGGCGCGCGCAGCAACATCCAGGACGGCACCATCATCCACGTCAATGCCGGGACGCAGTGCACCGTCATCGGCGATGACGTGACGGTGGGCCATGCCGCGATCATCCATGCCTGCACGCTGAAGGACCGCGCCTTCGTCGGCATGGGCGCGACCGTGCTGGATGAGGCGGTGATCGAGGAGGGCGGTGTTCTCGCCGCCGGCTCCGTGCTGCCGCCCGGCAAGCGCATCGGCCGGCTGGAGCTGTGGATGGGCAATCCCGCCAGGCTGGTGCGGGTGCTGACCGAAGAGCAGCGCGCCGGCTTCGACCGTACCGCGCCGCATTACGTGGAGCTGGCGGGGCGGCATCGGGCGTCGCTCGGCGGCTGAAGCGGTATGCAGGATCGGGCTCCCGGGATGCCGCTGGCGGCTTCCCTGGGAGCCCGAATGCTGTAAGCCTCTCCGCCAAGCCGGATTTCAAGCCACTGGGGGAAGATCCAGTCATGTCCGATTCCCGTACGGTTGCCGCGCTGTTGCAGGCCGGCGAGGCCGCGCGCCCAGCCATCCGCGCGCCGGAGCGCCCGCCGCTTGCCTTCGCCGGGCTGCGCGAATTGGTGGAGCGCACGGTGGCGGCGCTGAACCGGATCGGCATCGGCCGTGGCGACCGGGTGGCGATCGTGCTGCCGAACGGGCCGGAGATGGCGGCGGCCTTCGTCGCCATCGCCTCCGGCGCCACCACCGCGCCGCTGAACCCGGCCTACAAGGACGAGGAGTTCGAGTTCTACCTGACCGACCTGAAGGCCAAGGCGCTGGTCATCCTGAAGGGCATGGAGAGCCCGGCCCGCGCCGTGGCCGCCCGGCTGAACATCCCGGTGGTGGAACTGGTGCCGGATGCGGCGGCTGGCGCCGGCAGCTTCACCCTGGAGGGCGGCATCCCCGGCCAGGCGGCGCGGCCCGGCTTCGCGGAAACCGACGACGTCGCCCTGGTGCTGCACACCTCCGGCACCACGGCCCGGCCGAAGATCGTGCCGCTGACCCATGGCAATGTCACCGCCTCGGCTGGCAGTATCGCGCGCACCCTGGCGCTGTCGCCGGAGGATGCCTGCCTCAACATCATGCCGCTCTTCCACATCCATGGACTGATGGCGGCGACGCTGGCATCGCTTGCCGCTGGCGGGTCGGTGATCTGCACCCCGGGCTTCAACGCGCTGCAATTCTTCCGCTGGCTCGATGCCGAGCGGCCAAGCTGGTACACGGCCGTCCCCACCATGCACCAAGCGATCCTGGCGCGTGCGGACCGCAATGCGGAGATCATCAAGAGGGCGAAGCTGCGCTTCCTGCGCTCCTCCTCCGCCTCCCTGCCACCGCAGGCGATGCGCGATTTGGAGGCAACCTTCAACGCCCCGGTGATCGAGGCCTATGGCATGACCGAGGCCAGCCACCAGATGGCCTCCAACCCGCTGCCGCCGCGGCCGCGCAAGCCCGGCCTGGTCGGTCTGCCCGCCGGGCCGGAGATCGCCATCATGGACGATGACGGCAACATCCTGCCGCAGGGCGCGATCGGCGAGGTGGTGATCCGCGGTCCGAACGTCACCAAGGGCTATGAGGCCAATCCCGAGGCGAATGCCAAGGCCTTCACCAATGGCTGGTTCCGCACCGGCGACCAGGGGAGGCTGGACGCGGACGGCTATCTTCAGCTGACCGGCCGGCTGAAGGAGCTCATCAAGCGCGGCGGCGAGCAGGTGAGCCCGCTGGAGGTGGACGGCATCCTCTCCGAGCATCCGGCGGTGGCGCAGGCCCTGACCTTCGCCATCCCGCATCCCATGCTGGGCGAGGAAGTGGGCGCCGCGGTGGTGCTGCGCGAGGGCATGGAATGCTCGGAGCGCGAGCTGCGCGACTTCGCGGCGAAGCACCTGGCCGATTTCAAGGTGCCCCGGAAAGTGGTGTTCCTGCCGGAGATCCCGAAGGGCGCGACCGGCAAGCTGCAGCGCATCGGCCTGGCGGAGAAGCTGGGGATCACGGCGTAAACCATGAAGCTCTGTGTTTTCGGCGCCGGGGCCATCGGCGGGCTCATGGCCGCGAAGCTCGCGGCCAAGGGCGATGTGGAGGTCACCGTCATCGCCCGTGGGCCGCATCTCGCGGCCATGCAGGCGAACGGGCTGAAGCTCATCAGCGAGGGGCAGGAGATCACCGTCCGCCCCCGCTGCGTGGCCAGCGCGGAGGAGGCGGGGCCGCAGGACTATGTGCTGGTCACGCTGAAGGCGCATTCGCTGCCTTCCGCCGCGAAGCAGATGCAGCCGCTGCTGGGGCCGGAGACGGCCATCGTCTCCGCCGTCAACGGCATCCCCTGGTGGTATTTTTACAAGCTGCCCGGCCCCTATGAGGACCGGCGCGTGCGCAGCGTCGATCCCGATGGCAGCCTGTGGGAACTGCTGCACCCGAGCCGCGCCATCGGCTGCATCGTCTATCCGGCGGCCGAGGTCACGCAGCCCGGTGTCATCGAACACACCTATGGCGACCGCTTCACCCTCGGCGAGCCGGATGGCAGCCGCAGCGAGCGGGCCAGCACGCTATCCGCCGCGCTGGTCGCCGCCGGCTTCAAGGCGCCGGTGCGGCCGCGCATCCGGGACGAGATGTGGGTGAAGCTCTGGGGCAACCTGGCCTTCAACCCGCTCTCGGCCCTCACCACCGCGACGCTCGACATCATCACCGGGGAGCCGGAGCTGCGCGAGGTCTGCCGGACCATGATGTTGGAGGCGCAGGCCATCGCCGAGCGGCTCGGCGTGCGCTTTGCCATCGATGTGGACAAGCGCATTGCCGGCGGCGCCGAGGTCGGCGCGCACCGCACCTCCATGTTGCAGGATCTGGAGCGCGGGCGGCCGATGGAGATCGACGCGCTGCTCGGCGTGGTGGTGGAGCTCGCGGAGATGGTGGACCTGCCGGCGCCCACCTGCCGCACCGTCCTGGCCCTGCTCCGCACCCGCGCCCGTCTGGCCGGCTGCTATCCGTAGGGCAGGGGCCGCGCCGGCGCCCCCGGCGCAGCGACCGGCGCCGGGCCGGCCGCATTTTGTCATGCGGCTGAAATTGCGTATTGCCGCAATGGCGACCATTCTCGGGCAGGAAGAACTCGGGAAAGGAGATCCGTCATGCGTTGGAGCCTGGCGATTACCGCCTTTCTGCCGCTTCTTGCCTGTGCTCCTGTGGAGCCCCAGGCCACCCTGCCGGCCGATGCGGTGATCGGCGCCGGCGACCCGACCCGCGCCGCCATCATCGGCAGCGCCTATGCCTTCGGCGCGCCGGAAAGCCTGGCGGGCCGTCCCGACGCCGCGGCACGGGCTGCGGCCGAGGTGGAATACCTGGCCTCCGAGCTCCGCACCGGCCCGCGCTGGGTGGAGTTCAACCCCGCCATCAGCCAGGAAATGGCTGCCGCCCGGGAGGAATTGCGGGCCGCTCTCGGCATCTCGCCCTCCGCCCCGCCGCAGGCGGTGGTGGATGCGCTTTACTCCGCGTCCCGCGCCCTGCGTGCCGGTGACCGGGAGGCGGCGGCGCAGCTGCTGAAGCCGCCGACCTTCCAGGATGGCGAGGGCACGCTACTCCGCCTGGCCAGCCTGCCGCCGCTGCCGCGCACCCGGATCGCCACCTCCCTCGCCAATCTGGAACTGAACCGGGTGGACCAGGAGGGGCGGTTCACCGGCGCCGATGGCGACGGGGGGAAGCAGTAAACCAGCTTGACGTTCAGAGGGACCACGATGATTCGCCGGACTTTGTTCTCGATTGCCGCTGCCCTGACACTCGGCGCCTGCAGCGGCTTCTCCCTGCCGGAGCAGCCGACCGCCAGCCTGCCCCCCGATGCGGTGATCGGCGCCGGCGACCCGCTGCGGGCTGCAGTTGCCAGCACCTCCACCGTTTTCAGCTCCCCGGACCGGCTTGCCGGCAGGCCGGCCGTTGCGGCGCAGGCCATCGCGCAGATGGAGTATCTGGCGGTCGAGCTGCCGGACAATCCGCGCCTCAGCGGGGCGGCTGCGATGTCGCGGGTGCAATTCGAGGCCGCCCGGCGCGAATGGCGCAGCGCGCTCGGCATCCCGGGTGACGTGCCGCCGCAGCCGGTGATCGATGCGCTCTATGCCTCGGCCCGTGCCCTGAGGGCAGGCCAGTCCGAGGCGGCGGCGGCGGCGCTGCCGGTCTCGATCTTCCCGCGGGGCGGGGCGGCGACGCTGCAACGCCTTGCCTCGCTGCCGGCCTTGCCGCTGACCAACCAGGCCGCGGTTGGCGCCCATGAGGCCCTGCGCCGGAACGAGGGGGTCTCGCGCGGGCGACTCTGATGCACCGGATCGGCCTGTCGCTGCTGTTGCTCGCGGTTGCGGCCTGCGCCCAGATGGTGCAGCCGCCGCCTCCGCCGCCGCCCGCGGATCTTGTCGCGGGTGCGGCGGAGCCGACCCGGGCGGCGATCATGGCTGCGGCGTCCGCCTTCGCCGACCGGGGTGAGCATCTCGCCGGCAGGCCGGCGGCGGCGGCGCAGGCGGCCGCGCAGCTGGAGTTCGTCGTCGCCGATCTGTCCCGCAACCCGCGCTGGGCCATGATGCCGGACAGCATCCGGCTCGAATTGGTGCTGGCCAGGAACGAGTTGCGCGATGCCCTCGGTGTCGCGGAGGCGGCGGAGCCGGATGCGGTGATCGAGGCCCTGCTGCGCGCGGCGCGGGCATTGCGTGCCGGCGACCACAGGGGCGCCGCAGCCGCGCTGCCCGCGCCGGTGTTCCGTCCGGGCGGCGCGCGCTCCGTCGCCCGGCTCGGCGAGCTTGGCCCGCTGCCGCAGGTGGCGAATGCGACATCGCTGGCGGCGCAGACGGTGGAGGAACTCGATATCGGGGGAGGCCTGTCCAGCACCCAGTCCCCCGAGCGCTCCGGCGGGATCGGCAACATTACCATCCCCGCCGCCCCCGCGGGCTACTGAGCCGGGCAGCGCATCTCCCGCGGAGAGGCCGGCGGGCGGGGGCTCAGTCCGTCGCCATCACCTTCACATAGCTGCCCGGTGCATCCTCCAGCGCCGGCAGCCCGCCGGTGCCGGGGATGCGCGCCGGCACGCGCTCATTCGACAGCGCCGTCACCCAGCGTTGCCAGTCCGGCCACCAGGAGCCGGCCAGCTCGGTGGCGCCGCGGAACCACTCCTCCGGGTCGGGCGGCAGGTTCTCATTCACCCAATGGCTGTACTTGCCGCTGTCGGGCGGGTTCACGATGCCGGCGATATGGCCGGAGGCGGCCAGGACGAAGCGCACCGGGCCGCTGTAGATCTGCGTTGCGCGATAGGTGCTCTTCCAGGGCGCGATATGGTCCTCCCGCGTCGAGATCAGGTAGCTCGGCACCGTGATCTTGCGCAGGTCGATCTTCTCCCCCAGCAGCTCGATCGCGCCCGGCTTCACCAGGTCGTTGTCCTGGTACATCCGGCGCAGATAGAAGCTGTGCATGCGCGCCGGCATGCGGGTGCTGTCGTCGTTCCAGTAGAGCAGGTCGAAGGGGAAGGGCTCCTGCCCGAGCAGGTAGTTGTTCACCACGAAGGACCAGATCAGGTCGTTGGCGCGGAGCATGTTGAAGGTGGTCGCCATCTCGCTGCCTTCGAGATAGCCGCGCTTCTGCATCCGCTCCTCAAGGGACTTGAGCTGCTCCTCGTCAATGAAGACGCCGAGCTCCCCGGCCTCCGAGAAATCGGTCATGGTGACGAAATAGGTGGCCGACTTGATGCGGTTGTCCCGCCTCGCCGCCATATGCGCCAGCGTCGTCGCCAGCAGCGTGCCGCCGAGGCAGTAGCCGATGGCGTTCACCTCCCGCTCGCCGGTCGCTTTCTCGATGGCATCGAGGGCGGCATAGACGCCCTCTTGCATGTAGTCGTCGAAGCCCTTCTCGGCGAGGCTCTCGTCCGGATTGACCCAGGAGGCGACGAAGACCGTATGCCCCTGGTCCACCGCCCAGCGGACGAAGGAATTCCGGGGGCGCAGGTCCAGGATGTAGAATTTGTTGATCCAGGGCGGGAAGATCACCAGCGGCCGCTTCAGCACCGTCTCCGTCGTCGGGCTGTACTGGATGAGCTGCATCAGGTCGTTCTGGTACACGACCTTGCCGGGCGTCACCGCGATGTTCTCGCCGACCCTGAACTTGCTGTCGTCGGTCATGCGGATGCGGAGCTGGCCCTTGCCGCGCTCCAGATCCGTCAGCAGGTGCGAGAGGCCCTTCAGCAGGTTCTCGCCGCCCGTCTCGGCCGTCTTGCGCAGCACCTCCGGATTGGTCAGCAGGAAGTTGGAGGGGCTCATCGCATCCACGAATTGCCGCGTGTAGAAGTCCACCTTCTGCGCGGTCTTGGGATCCAGCCCATCCACGCTGCCCACCACGTTCTGGAAGAAGCGGGCGGAGAGCAGGTAGGACTGGCGGATGAAGTCGAAGACCTCGTTCTCCCGCCAGGCATCGTCCTTGAACCGGCGGTCGCGCGGATCCTCGGAGATGACCGGGCGGACCTCCTCGCCCATCATCCGGCGCGCGGTGTTCTGCCAGAGCGTCAGGTAGTCCTGCCAGAAGCCGAGCTGCGCCTGCACCAGCCGGGCCGGATTGGCCATCATCCGCGCCGTCATGTCCAGGAAGGCGCTGCCGATGTTAAGCGGGTCCGGATTGCCGTCCGCCTCCGCCTGGCGCTTCAGGAAATCCTTCACGATCCGCTGCCCGCGCTCGGCGACTTCCGCCATGGTGCGGGTGACCAGCGCGGGGTCCGGGAGGCGGAACGTCTGCGGGTCGGGGGTCTTTTCCTGGTCCATACGATATCCTAGCTGCCACCGGGGCCGCCCTCCAGCCCGCTTCCGCGCACTGGGAGTAGCCGCCGCGCCGCGATCCGGGTAACCCTGACAGGGCAGAATGGGCCGGGACCATGCAAGGGTTGCAGCGGAGGGACGAAATGACAGGGCGGCGCCCGAGGGCCGCGGGAGGGGCAGCGATGGCGCTGCTGGCCTGCCTGTCGCTCGGCGGCTGCGGGATCCCGAACCAGGTCAACCCGGTGTGGATCTTTCGGGAGGTCACTGGCCTTTCGAACCAGGATCGGCTGCCGCCGCCTGGTCTGGACCAGCCCTATCCGAACCTGGCCAGCGTGCCCCCTCGGCCGGACCGGCCGCCGCCGGAGCTGCGGGCAGCGATCTCCGCCGCCCTGGAGCGAGACCGGGCACAATCGCGGGAGCCGCTGGTCCTCCGGTCGGTGCCTGGCGCCGGCGCGGCCGCCTCTGCGCCTGGAGGTCCGGGCCTGCCCGCCGCCCCGCCGCCGCGACCCACGCTGGCCGCCGCACCGCGCATCCCCTGGACCGAGCCCACGCCGGCGCCGCAGGCGACCCCCGCCGGCACCGCCGCATCGCAAGCCGCCGGGCCTGAGGCGCCGCGCCTGCCCGAACTGCCGGAAGCCGCGCCCGCCCCGCCGCCACCCGACCTGCTGGGGGCGCCGCCGCCGCCTTCACCGGATCTGCTCGCGCCGCCTCGCCCACGCTGACCGGCTCCGCTATAGGGGGCATCCCGCCGACCGGGACGGCGGGATGCAACCCGATCGGACCCGTCACATGACCGAGGAATTCCACCGCATCCGCCGCCTGCCCCCCTATGTCTTCGCCGAGGTCAACGCGGCGAAGGCGAAGGCGCGCGCGGCGGCGGAGGACATCGTGGATCTCGGCATGGGCAATCCGGACAGCCCGACGCCGCCCCATATCGTCGCCAAGCTGGTCGAGGCGGTGCAGGACCCGCGCACCCACCGCTACTCCATGTCCAAGGGCATCCCCGGCCTGCGCAAGGCGCTGGCCGGCTACTATGCCCGCCGCTTCGGCGTGAAGCTGGACCCGGAGACGGAGGTGGTGGCGACCCTCGGCAGCAAGGAGGGGCTGGCCAACCTGGCCCAGGCCATCGCCTCGCCGGGCGACACCATCCTGGTGCCGAATCCGTCCTATCCGATCCACCAATTCGGCTTCATCATCGCCGGCGCCTCGGTGCGCAGCATTCCCTACACGCCGGATGAGGAGATGCTGCGGGCCATGGACCGCGCGGTGCGGCATTCGGTGCCGAAGCCGACGGCGGTGATCGTCAACTTTCCCTCCAATCCGACGGCGCTGCTGGCGGACCTGGATTTCTACAGGGAATTGGTCGCCTTCTGCCGGCGGCACGAGTTGTTCATCCTCTCCGACCTCGCCTATGCCGAGCTGTATTTCGGCGACAGGATGCCGCCCTCCGTGCTGGAGGTGCCGGGGGCGAAGGATGTGGCGGTGGAATTCACCTCCATGTCCAAGACCTACAACATGCCTGGTTGGCGCATCGGCTTCGCGGCGGGCAATCCACGGCTGATCGCGGCGCTGGCACGGGTGAAGTCCTATCTCGACTACGGCGCCTTCACGCCGATCCAGGTGGCCGCCGTCGCGGCGCTGAACGGGCCGCAGGACAGCGTCGAGGAGATGCGCAGGCTGTACCGGGAGCGCCGCGACCTTCTGGTGAAGGGGCTGCGCCAGGCCGGCTGGGAGGTCCCCTCGCCGGAGGGCAGCATGTTCATCTGGGCGCCGATCCCGGAAAAATTCCGCCATCTCGGCAGCGTCGAATTCAGCAAGCTGCTGCTGGCCCGCGCCAAGGTCGCGGTCGCGCCGGGCCTCGGCTTCGGCGAGCATGGCGACGGCCATGTCCGCATCGCCCTGGTGGAGAACAACCACCGCATCCGCCAGGCGTTGCGCGGCATCCGGCACTTCCTGCAAGGCGACAATCTGGGCCCGAGCGAGCCCGAGAAGGAGTTGGTCCGGGCATGATCCGTCCGCTTTCCATCGGGGTAGCTGGCCTCGGCACCGTCGGCGCCGGCGTGCTGAAGCTGCTCACGGAGAATGCCGAGGTGGTCGCGGCCCGTGCCGGGCGGCCGGTGGTCGTCTCCGCGGTTTCCGCCCGCGACCGCACACGCGACCGCGGCGTGCCGCTCTCCGCCCTACGCTGGTATGACGACCCGGTGGCGCTGGCCTCCGATCCGCATGTGGATGCGGTGGTGGAGCTGATCGGCGGCAGCGAGGGGCCGGCCCGCGCGCTGGTCGAGGCCGCCTTGCGCAGCGGCAAGCCGGTGGTCACGGCGAACAAGGCGCTTCTCGCCGTGCATGGCGCCGCCATCGCCGAGCTGGCCGAGGCCAAGGGCGTGCCACTGGGCTTCGAGGCGGCGGTAGCCGGCGGCATCCCCGCCATCAAGGCGCTGCGCGAGGGGCTGGGGGCCAACCGCATCCAGCGCGTCGCCGGCATTCTCAACGGCACCTGCAACTACATCCTGACCACGATGCGCGAGCACAAGCGGGAATTCGCCGAGGTGCTCGCGGAGGCGCAGAAGCTCGGCTATGCCGAGGCCGATCCCTCCTTCGACATCGACGGCATCGATGCGGCGCACAAGCTGGCGATCCTGGCGGCGCTCGCCTTCGGCCGGCCGGTGGATTTCGGCGCGGTGCATGTGGAGGGGATCCGCGACATCACTGCCCTCGACATCGCCCTGGCGGAGGAGCTGGGCTACCGCATCAAGCTGCTCGGCA
>CALGVL010000278.1 GCA_937930165.1 uncultured Acetobacteraceae bacterium | reverse complement strand
GGCGCCCCGCCCCACCTGCTTTCCGGCCGATGGTTGCCGCACCTTCGCGGCCGGTCGGAGGACCGGCCGATCCAACGGCCGCCCGACATCGCCTTCTCGCTGGAGGAACGGCCGCCGGCGCGCCAGTTGCTGGCCCTGGCGCTGCAGCAGGTCGCCATCCAGTCAATCTATTTCCTGCTGCCGGCCATCATCGGCCAGGCCTTCGGGCTGTCCCGGCTCGATGCGGCGAATTTCCTCTGCCTCTCCGTCATGATGCTCGGCATCACCGCCCTGCTGCAGGCGCTGCCCCGCGGGCCGGTCGGATCGGGCTATGCGCTGCCGGCCATCCCCTCGCCAGTCTTCGTCGCGGCCTATCTGCTGGTGGCCGAGAACGGCAATCCCGGGGTCGCGGCGGCGCTGACGGCTGCAGCGGGCCTAGCCGGCCTCGTCCTGGCCGCGCAGCTCCGGGGCCTGCACGGGATCATGCCGACGGAAGTGGCCGGGGTGGTGGTGTTCCTGATCGGCACCAGCCTGCTGCCGCGCGCCTTGGTAGCGGTCTCGCAGGATGATCCCGCGACCGGGCCCGGCCTGGTACGGCTGCTGGCGGTCGCGACCCTCGCGCTGATGATCCTGCTGGCGCTGTCGCGTGGCCGGCTGTCGCGCTTCGCCGTGCTGATCGGCGGGGCCCTGGGCTGGGCCGCCGCGCTGGCCCTTGGCTTCGCGCCCGAGGAACAAGCCCGGCTCCTGGAGCAGGCGCCGTGGCTCGCGCTCCCCCGGCCCGATCCGCCATCCCTAGCGAGTTTCGATCCAGCGCTCCTGCCGGCCTTCGCCCTGGCGCTGCTCGCTTCCTTCGCAAGCTGGTCGGGGGACATGGTAGCCTTTCAAAAGGCAGCAGATGGGGCCTGGCAGCGCCCGGATCCGGCACCCATCCGCCGGGGGCTGATGGCGCAGAGCTTCGGCCTCCTCGCCGCCGGGCTGACCGGGGCGATGCCGCCGGCTTCCTCCTCGGCCTGCGTGGGCCTTGCCATCGCCACGCGGACGCTGAGCCGCGCGGTGGCAGTGGCGGGCGGGGTGCTGCTGCTGCTGCTGGCCTGTTCTCCAAAGCTGGTCGCAGTCTTCGTGCTGGTGCCGGACCCGGTCCAGGCCGCCATGCTCGGCTATGTGAGCTGCTTCATGATGGCCACCGGATGCCAGCTCATGACGGCGCGGATGCTGGATGCGCGGCGGACCTTCACGGTCGGGCTCGGCCTCGCCGCCGGGCTGGGCGTACTGATCGCTCCTGAATTCCTGCTGCGCGACCTGCCGCGCGCCCTGGCCTCGCCGGTGACGGCCGGCACGCTGGTCGCCGTGGCGCTGAACCTGCTCACCCTGCCGCTGGTGCGGCGGCGCGCTGCCTTCGAGATCGAGACGACAGGCCGGATGCAGCAGGAAGTGGTGGACTGCTGCGAGGCCCTGGGCGGCGCCTGGGGCGCGCGGCGGGAGACGATGGACCGCGTCAAGCACTGCATCCTCGAAATCGGCGAGATCCTTGCCAGCCGCGGCATCAGGCGCTTCGCCGTCGAGGCCCGGCTGGAGGAGGAGCGCATCGTGGTCCTGCTGACCTTCCGCGGCGATCCCTTGCCCGAGCCCGCGGCGCGGCCTGACCTCGATGCGCTGCTGGGGCCGTTGGAGGCGCAGGAGGCTTTCGCGATGTGGCTGGCAACGCGTGGCGCCGCCGTACACAGGCAGCGACCGACAGGGAGGGGGACCGAAATGCGGCTCGAATTCCATGACTGAAGTTGCCCAGGTCAAGCTGCCGCCCCAACCCAGGCCGCCCGGCGAGGCGCGCAGCATCGAGCGCAAGCGCGAAATCTCCATGGCGATGGCCCTGACCGCGGATTCCAGCCTGATGCTGGTCTTTGTCGGCCTAGCATCTGGTCGGGCTCCCTGACGCTGCTTGCGGAGACCGTGCGCGGGATCCTGATGCTCCTGCTCGGCTATTACGCCTTCTCGGTCCTGCGGCGCGTGCATCGGAAGCGTCTGGGCGCCTATGAATTCGGTGCCGGGAAGCTGGAGCAATTCGCGAATTTCCTCATCGGGGCCGCGCTTCTGCTGGGTGCGCTCTGGGTCGCGGGCCGTGCCGCCGGAAATCTTCTCTCGCCCCCGCCGGCAGCTTCCGGCACGCGGCTGCTGGTCGCGATGGCGGCCTCCATGCTCAATGTCCTGATCAACATGTTCGCCTTCTGGGCCCTGTGGCGCGCGGGGCGGGACGGGACCTCCCTCATCATGCGGGGGCAGATCCGGGCGAGGCTGAGCAAGCTCGTCGCCTCGGCCATCGTGACGCTGGCCATCGGCGTCTCCGCCGCCGCGCCAGGGAGCCCGGTGTCTCGGGGCGCGGACATCCTCGGCTCGGGCTTCGTGGTCTGCCTCATGCTTTATGTCGGCGTCGTGCTGCTGCGGGACGCCCTGCCGGACCTGCTCGACCGCGCGCTCGACGAAGCGAGGCAGCGCGCGATCAACGAGGTGCTGATCCGGCACTACGACCGTTACGAGACGCTGGAAGGGGTCCGCTCACGGCAGGCCGGCAGCCGCCTCTATGTCGAGATCGGCCTCGGCTTCGATGAGCGCCTGAGCTTCGGCGAGGTCGCCGCCGTCTGCCGGGAGATGGCAGAGCATCTGTGCGAGCTGATCCCTGGCGCGGATGTCACGGTGGTGCCGGTCCCTGCCATGCGGCATGGCCGCCATGCCGGCCTGCCGGCGGCCGCCTCGGCCTGAGGGGAGAGCAGTCCAGGCCCGGCGCTCCCCTGCCTGCGCGGGCGGTCACGCGGGTGGAGCCGGCCCCGCGGGCATTCTCCTGCCGGCGGAGCTTCAGCGAGTGAAGGCGGTCTGATTTTTGACGGCCGAGTCGTAGAGCGCCTTCACCGTCTTTTCCATGCCCTTGCGGATGACGTACTGCTTGACCAAGTTGTCCGTCATCCCCGCGGCGGCCAGGGACGAGAATTGCTTGACGGACCTGCTGAAATAAACGGCATAGAGTCCATCGAACACTGCGGAGGTGGCGAAGTCGAGGAAGTGCTTGACGGCTTCGTCCTTGAAGGTCGGATCCTTCATGTAGACATCGAGGTCGCCCCGGGCGGCCATGGCTACCTCCGTCACGGCCTTCCCCTTGAGGCCGATCGGGCTGAGCATTGAGATGATGTACTCGGCCTTGCTGACCTTCCCGTCCTGGTTCGCATCGTTGTCGGCGTAGAATGCCACGATGACCACCGCCTTGTCCTGGTAGAATCCGATCGCGCCGATTTCCTTGTTCCTGTAGGCGCTACGGATAGTGATCCAGTCCAGTTCGCTGCCAGCCATTGTCATCCTCCCCTCTCGAAGGCGTCTTTCGGCGCCGCCGTCCTACCAGGCTCAGATGAATGCGTAGGTGAAGTTGCCCTGGGCCGAGAGGCCGATCTCGACCCGCCCGGTGCTGGCCATGCTGCCCATCCGCTCCAGCAATGCTTCCGACAGTTCCGGCAGCAGCGTCCTGTTCAGGATATTCTCGATATTCCGCGCCCCGCTCTCCACCTCCTTGCAGCGTGCGACGATGCTCTCCGCCACGCCGTCCCCGAAGACCAGCGGCACGCCATAGGCGGCCTGCATCCGCTTCACGATACGGTTCAGTTGCAGATCAACGATCTTGCGCAGGATCTCGTCCGAAAGCGGGTAGTAGGTCACCACATTGCAGCGGCCGAGGAAGGCCGGCTTGAAGACCTTCAGCAGGTCCGGCCGTAGCGCCTCGGTCAGCGCATCCGGATCCGGTGCCGTCTCCGGGTCGGCGCAGAGTTTGGCGATGGTGTCGGTGCCGGCATTGCTGGTCATGATGATGACGGTGTTGCGGAAGTCGATGTCCCGCCCCTCGCCATCCTTCATCTGCCCCTTGTCGAAGACCTGGTAGAAGACGTCCTGCACGCCGGGATGCGCTTTCTCCATCTCGTCCAGCAGCACCACGGAATAGGGGCGGCGGCGCACCGCCTCGGTCAGCACGCCGCCCTCGCCATAGCCGACATAG
>CALGVL010000277.1 GCA_937930165.1 uncultured Acetobacteraceae bacterium | reverse complement strand
CGATCGCGTCGACCACCCGCCCGGCGAGCACGGGCGTGGCGACCGCCAGCACGGCGCCGGGCGGGGCCGGGCAGGGCGAGGGTCAGGCAGTGCAGCATCGGTCTTGCCCCGTGATACGCGGCGCCGACCCGGAACCCACGCGGTCCCGGCCGGCGATCCCGGAAGGGAAGACCAGAAAGCGGCAAAAACCGTAACGGATAAGCCCCCTGATCGTATCAAACTGTGACCGTCGGACCCCGTCAGCCTCGCCGCAGGTTCCACAGGAAGGGGTTCGGCCCCTGCAGCACTCCGGTCAGGTCGGCACGGAAGGCCGTGCGCAGGCGGAACATGCCCGTCGGTGCGAAAGGCACCGCATCCCAGGCGGCCTGCTGCAGGGCGGCCATGGCGCGGGCCTGCGCGGCTTCGTCCGGCGCATTGATCCAGGCTTCCACCTGGGCCTCCACCTCCGGGTCGCTCGGCCAGCCGAACCAGGCCTTCTCCCCGCTCATCCGGATGATCGGGTTGATCGCCGGATTGGCGATGGCCGCCGCGGGGAAATTCGTGTTGTGCAGGTTCCAGCCGCCCTGCGAGGGCGGCGTCCGATTGGCGCGGCGGGCGACGATGGTGGCCCAGTCGCTCTCCACCAATTCGAGATTCACCCCGAGCCGCCGCATCAGATCCGCGGTCACGCGCCCCTGCTGCGTGACGGCGGGGAAGTCGGTGGGGTTGATGAGCACGACCGGCTCCCCGGCATAGCCCGCCTCGCGCAGCGCGGCGCGGGCGCGGTCCATGTCCTGCCGGGCGGGCTCGAACTCCCGCACGCCGGGCAGGCCGCAGGGGAAGACCGCGTGGCATTCGGACCAGTCCCCGGGCAAGGCGACCGAGGCCATGTAGTCCGGCTGCACCAGCACATCCCGGATGGCGCGGCGGACCCGCACATCGTCGAAGGGCGGATGCAGGTGGTTGAAGCGCAGGAAGCCGAGGAAGCCGTTCGGGTCATAGATCTGGGTGCGGACCATGCGCTCCCGCTCCAGGACCGGGACCAGGTCCGGCAGCGGGTATTCGATCCAGTCGATCTCCCCGGTGCGCAGCGCCGCCACCGCCGTGCCGCCATCGGGGATCCAGACCAGCTCCAGCCGGTCGAAATGCACGCGCTTGCCGCCGGCGGCGGCCTCGGCCGGCTCGTCGCGCGGGATATAGGCCTCGTTCCGCGCATAGGCGGCATGGCTGCCCTGGACATATTCGTCCGGCAGGAAGCGCCAGGGGCCGCTGCCGATCATCTCCGTGATGGGGCGGTCGGCAGGCGTATTCGCCAGCCGCTCCGGCATGATGAAGCAGGGGCTGGCGGCCGGCTTGGCCAGCGCGTCCAGCATGGCCGGGAAGGGGCGGTGCAGGCGGATCGCCAGCGTCCGGTCATCCGGCGTGCCGTATTCCGCCACGGTCCGCGCCAGCACCTGGCCGAAGCCGTCGCGCACCGCCCAGCGGCGGATGGAGGCGACGCAGTCGCGCGAGCGCACCGGCTCTCCGTCATGGAAGCGCAGCCCCTCGCGCAGGCGGATGGTCCAGAGCAGCCCGTCCGCCGAGACCTCATGCCCCGCCGCCATCTGCGGGCGCGGCCGCAGGCGCGAATCCGCGCCATAGAGCGTGTCGAAGACGCAGAAGCCATGCGTGGTGACGATGGTGGTCGGGTTGAAGATCGGGTCCAGCACCGCCAGCGCCGCCTGCGGCATGAAGCGCAGGGTGCGGCTGCGGGCAGTGCCTTTCCCCTGGCCCAAGGCCGGGGCGCCGATGGCGCCGAGCGGCAGCGCGGCGGCGGCGGTGAGCAGGGAGCGGCGGCGCATGGCATATCCTCCTCGGCCCCGGCTTCGGCCGGGTCGAGGCAGGCGCCGATCCGCCCCGCATGCCGCAGCCCTGGCGCGCAACGGCGCGACAGGGTGGCAGAGGCGGACGGCCGGGTGATGCACCGCTCCCTTCGCCGGTCCGAACCGGATCAGGTTCCAGGGGTCGCGGGATCCGTCCCGCCTCTCAGCCCGGAGCAGGGCTCCCCCAGGTGTCCGGCGCCAGCATGGCGGCAAGGCGGAGGGGATACAAGTGGCAGGTCAGGCGGCCGCCCTTCGCCTCCGGCGCGGCGCCAGCGCGTCCAGCAGCGCCTCCGCCACCTCCAGCCGCTCCTCCGCTGAATCGCTGGCCCGGCGCAGGATCAGGCGGCCGTTGCGCAGTTCCAGCGGCTCCGGCGCCTCCTTCGGTGCGTTGCGTGGCGTGGCGGCGGCGGCCTGCGGCCCCCCCTCCAGCCGCGCGATGCCGAGCCGCCGGCAGCGCACCGAGAGCCGGGCCAGGGAGAGCAGGTTCTGCAGCGGCTCCGGCGCCGGACCGAAGCGGTCCTCCAATTCGTCCTCCAGCGCCGTGATCGCCGCGGCATTCCCAGCGCGCAGCATGGCGCCAAGCCGCGTATGCAGTTGCACGCGCAGCGCCTCCTCCGGAACGTGCTCCGGCGGGATGAAGGCATCGATGCCCAGGACGAGGGCCGGCGACCAGGCATCCGGTGGCGGCTTGCCGCGCGCCGTCGCCAGCGCGCCCTCCAGCAGGTGGCGATAGAGTTCGATGCCGACCAGCCGCAGATGCCCCGCCTGCTGCTCCCCCAGCAATTCGCCGGCGCCGCGCAGATCGAGGTCGCGGGCGCTGATGGCGAAGCCGGCGCCAACGCGGTCCAGCGCCTCCAGCGTGCGCAGGCGGCGCGCGGTTGATGGGGCGAGCTTGGTTCCAGGATCGGTCAGCAGGTAGAAGACGCCGCGCGCCCGGCCGCGCCCGACGCGGCCGCGCAATTGGTGCAGATCCGCCAGGCCGAAGCGATCCGGGCGCCATACCAGCATGGTATTGGCGCGCGGCACGTCGAGCCCGGACTCGATGATGGCGGTGGAGAGCAGCACATCGCCATCGCCATTGGCGAAGCGGACCATGGCCTCGTCCACCTCCGCCGCCGGCAGGTCGCCATGCGCGACGATCAGCTCCAGCTCCGGCACCAGCGCGGCAAGGCGCTGCCGCATCGGCTCGATGTCCTCGATGCGCGGGCAGACGACGAAGCTCTGGCCGCCGCGCCGCGCCTCTCGCCGCAGCGCCTGGGTCAGCAGCGCGTCATCCAGCGGCGCGCGCAGGGTGCGGACCGGCTGGCGCATGACCGGTGGCGTGGCGATGACGCTGAGATCCTGCAGGCCGATCAGCGCGGAAGCCAGGGTACGCGGGATGGGGGTGGCGGTCAGCGTCAAGGTGTGCGGATCGCCCTGCTTCCGCAGCTTGCGCAGCATTGCCTTCTGCCGCGCGCCGAAGCGCTGCTCCTCGTCGATCACCAGCAGGGCGAGGTCGCGGAAGCGCACGCCTTTCGCCGCCAGCGCCTGGGTGCCGATGGCGATCTGCACCTCGCCCTTGGCGAGGGCGGCACGGATGGCGCGCGCCTCGGCCGGCGGCGTCAGGCGCGACAGCGCCTCGATCCGCACCGGCAGGCCGGCGAAGCGGCGGCGGAAGGTCTCCAGATGCTGGCGCACCAGCACTGTGGTCGGGGCCAGCAGCGCCACCTGCATGCCGTTCAGCGCCGCCACCGCGGCGGCGCGCAGCGCCACCTCGGTCTTGCCGAAGCCGACATCGCCGCAGACCAGCCGGTCCATCGGACGGCCGGAAGCGAGGTCGGCCAGCACCGCCTCGATCGCCGCCGCCTGGTCCTCGGTCGGCTCGAAGGGGAAGCGGGCGGTGAGGCGGCGATAGGCGCCGCGCGGCGGGCGCAGGACGGGGGCGCTCGCCGCTTCCCGCGCCGCGGCCAGTTGCAGCAGGTGGCGCGCGGTGCGGGCGATCTCGGCCTCCGCCTCGGCGCGGCGCTTCGGCCAGGCCTCGCCGTCCAGCCGGTCGAGGGAGACGCTTTCCGCCTCCGCGCCGTAGCGCCAGATACGGTCCAATTCGTCGATGGGGATCAGGCGGGAATCGCCCTCCGCGTAATCGACTCTCAGGCAGTCCAGCCGCACGCCAGTCGCTTCCACCGGCTCGACCCCGCGCAGGGCGCCAACGCCGTGATCCATATGGATCACCGCATCGCCGGGCTGCAGCCCGCCACCCGCTCCGGCCAGCGCCGCGAATTCATCTGGCGCCGCATGGTGCCTGCGGCGCTCCGGGCGGATGGCGGTGAAGGGGATCACCACCGCCTCCGGCGTTTCGAAGCCCCGCGCATCGGGGGCCTGCGGCAGCAGCGCAAAACTGCCTGGCGGCGCGCGGAGCAAGTCCGGCCAGCCATCCACGCGCCGGGTCTCGATGCCAAGCTCGGCCGCCGCGCGCCGGGCCAGCCGGCGGGCGCCGCTTCCCTGGCCGCCGGCCAGCGCCACCCGCCGGCCCTGGCC
>CALGVL010000276.1 GCA_937930165.1 uncultured Acetobacteraceae bacterium | reverse complement strand
CACATCCCACCAATTCTCTTCCGAGACGCGGCCGCCATAGGCGACCAGCGCCAGGGTGATGCCGCAGGCCGCGACCGCCAGCAGCGGCACCAGGGCTTCGGACGAGAGCGGTTCCCGCGTCAGCCGCGAATCGCGGTAGAAGGCGCCGCGCAGCACTGCCAGCAGCACGCAGAGCAGCAGATAGGCGCCCCAGAGCCACCAGGCCTCGCCGCGCAGCCAGACGATCACCGCGCCGTTCAGCAGCAGCAGCAGCGACCCGATCCAGGCGATCGAAAGCCGCCGCAGCAGGCCGAAGGCCATGACCAGCAGCAGCGACCCGACCACCGAGGCGGCGAAATGGCTGGCGATGGCGGCGGCATGGCCGGCCCACATCTCCAGCATCGTGCCCTTGATCGGCAGCGCGCCCATGAAGATCAGCAGCGCACCGGCAAGCGCCACGAGGGAGGCGATGGCCGGCACCTCCAGCGCCTCGGTCCCGCGGCCGAGGGCGCTGATCCGGGCCAGCAGGGCGCGGCGCTGGCTGATCTCGAAGCCGGCAAAGAGCGCGCCGGCGATGAAGAGCGGAATGACGTAGTAGTAGAGCCGGAAGACGAAGAGCGCGCCGACCACCTGCGCCGCCGGCATGTAGGGCTGCAGCCCGAGCAGGATGGCACCGTCGAAGACGCCGATACCGCCCGGCACATGCGCCAGGATGCCGGCCGCATAGGCGGCCAGGTAGATTCCGACGAAGCGCAGGAAGGTCAGCCCCTCGGCCGGCGGCAGCAGGGCGTAGAAGATGCCGGCCGTCACCGCCACATCCACCGTCGCCAGCGCCGTCTGCATCAGAGCCATGCGCGGGCCGGGCAGGTCGATCTCGTATTTGAAGATCCGGATGTGCCGCACGAAGCGGCTCAGCACGACATAGGTGAGGACGATGCCCCAGAGCGGGATGGCCAGCGCCTGCAGGGCCCAGTGCGGCAGATGGGCGCCGAACCAGGGCACCACCTCCGGTTCGACGATCAGCACCAGGCCGCCGAGTGCCATGCCGCCCAGCCCGAAGGTGAGGCTGGTGAAGCCGACCACCTTGGCGATCTCCAGCGGCGTCAGCCCCCAGGCGGAATAGAGCCGGAAGCGCACCGCGGCGCCCGAGACGGCGGCGAAGCCGAGATTGTGCGCCAGCGAATAGCCGCAGAAGGAGGCAAGCAGCGACCGCGCCCAGGACACCGGCCGCCCGGCATAGAGCGAGCCGAGCTTGTCGTAGATCGCCAGCACCAGATAGGCGAGCACGGTCAGCCCGCCCGCGACCCAGAGCGAGCTGGGCGACAGCTCCGCCATGGCCCGCTTGATGTCTGCCACGGAGAGGTCGCGGAACTCCCGCTGCACCACATAGAGGGCGCCGACCAGCAGGGCGACCCCGAAGATCGTCGGCCCGCGCCGGCGCAGCCAGGACCAGCGTTTGGCCACTAGGCGGCGCTCTCCCGTGCCAGTGCCGCCTCGATCAGCCCGATCGTGCCGGGGATGCCGTAGAGGGCGACGAAGCCGCCGAAGCGCGGCCCCTCCTGCTGACCGAGCAGCACCTGGTAGAGGCAGCCGAACCAGTCGCGCAGATTGGCGAATTCGTGCCGCTTGCCAACCTCGTAGAGCAGGTTCTGGATCGCTTCCGCATCGGCATCCGGGGGCAGGGTGCGAAGGGCCTGCAGCAGGTCCTCCAGCGCAGCGCGCTCCACCGGTGTGGGGGCGCGGTGCTTCTTCTGCGGCGCCACGAAGTCGCGGTAATAGGCGACGGCGTATTCCGCCAGCCGGGCCAGCATCGGGTGGCCTTCCGGCGTCACCTCCGGCGCATAGCGGCGGATGAAGCCCCAGAGGATCTCCGGCCCCTCCGCATTCACCACGCTGGCCAGGTTCAGCAGCATGGCGAAGGAGATGGGGCTGCCCGGATCGTTCGGGGCGGCGCCGCCATGCGCGTGCCAGGCGGGGTTGGTCGGCTCCGGCGCCGTGCGCAGCTTCTCCAGGTTGGAGAGGTACTCGTCCACCGCGCGCGGGATGACGTCGAAATACAGCCGCTTCGCCCGCTGCGGCGCGCCGTACATGAACTGCGCCAGCGATTCGGGCGGGGCGTAGCGCAGCCATTCCTCAATGGTCAGGCCATTGCCCTTGGACTTGCTGATCTTCTGGCCGTGCTCGTCCAGGAACAGCTCATAGGTGAAGCCGACCGGCGGCTGGCCGCCCAGGATGCGGCAGATCTGGCCGGAGAGCCGGACCGAATCGATCAGGTCCTTGCCCGACATCTCGTAATCGACGCCGAGCGCGTACC
>CALGVL010000275.1 GCA_937930165.1 uncultured Acetobacteraceae bacterium | reverse complement strand
GGGCGGGGGTTGTGTTATAGTATAACATCCATGACACCCAACCTGACCCGCCGCGCGGTCCTGCCGCTCGGTGCCGCGTTGCTGGCCGCCCCTCCCCTGCGCGCACAGGCGCGGCCGTTGGTGGTCGCCTCCTTCTCCATCCTGGGCGACATGGTCCGGCAGATCGCCGGCGATGGGGTGGCGCTGCGCGTGCTGGCCGGGCCGGGGGCGGACCCGCATCTCTTCCAGCCCCGCCCCTCGGAGGCGGAGGCGGTCCGCGGCGCGGCGCTGGTGGTGCGCAACGGGCTCGGCTTCGAGCCCTGGCTGGACCGGCTGCTGCGCAGCACCGGCTATCGCGGCCCGGTCGCCACGGCGACGGCAGGCATCACCCCGCTCCGCACCAGGTCAGGCGACGGGCACGGCCACAGCCACGGCCAGGGGGCGCCGGACCCGCATTGCTGGCAGGATTTACGCCTCGCGCAAAGCTACGCCCGGACCATCGGCGAGGGGCTGGCCACGGCCGATCCCGGCCGGACCGCGGCCTGGCGGGAGGCGGCCGCCGCCTATGCGGCACGGCTGGCCGGGCTGGATGCC
Source organism: uncultured Acetobacteraceae bacterium (assembly GCA_937930165.1). GTDB lineage: Bacteria > Pseudomonadota > Alphaproteobacteria > Acetobacterales > Acetobacteraceae > CALGVL01. The sequence continues at coordinate 1,179 of CALGVL010000275.1, read as the reverse complement.
TGGGTGCGGGAGCGGATCGCCACCGTCCCGCCGGAGCGGCGGCTGGTCATCACCAGCCATGACGCCTTCGGCTATTTCGCCGCCGCCTATGGCGTCCGCTTCCTGGCGCCCCAGGGCATCGCCCCGGAGGGCCAGCCCTCCGCCGCCCAGGTTGCGGCGCTGATCCGGCAGATCCGCAGGACGGGGGCCTCCGCCGTCTTCATCGAAGGCCCCGGCAGCCAGGCGGTGATGGAGCGGCTGGCCCGCGATGCCGGGGTGCGGATCCGCGGCCGACTCTTCGCCGACACACTCTCCGCACCGGATGGCCCGGCGCCGAGCTACGAAGCCATGATGCGCCACAATGTCGATGCGATGGTGCCCGCCATGCGGGGTGACTGAGCCCGCCGGAACCCCGCCGCCACGCTGCGGTTCTCCCGGTGCAGGCGGAGCGCCATGATTCTTGGGACAGGCAGGACGGATGCAGCAGGACTATCCTGACGCCGTGGCGTCCGTGATCCCCGCCGCCTGGCTGAACCCGCCGGACCTCGCCGCCGCGCGGGCGGCACAGGTGGAGCTGGCGGCGCGGGTGATCCAGCAGGATGCGCATGGGCCAGTGCGGTTCCTGGGCGGGGTGGACATCAGCAACAGCCGCTTCGACCCGGAGAACCGCATCTTCGCGAGCATCGTCGTGCTGTCCCTGCCCGAGCTGAAGGTGGTGGAAAGCGCGGGGGCGGAGGCGCGCGCCACCATCCCCTACATCCCGGGCTTCCTCGGCTTCCGCGAGGTTCCGGCGCTGCTGCTGGCCTGGGCGAAGCTGGGCAGGAAGCCCGATCTGGTCATGGTGGACGGCCATGGCATCGCGCATCCGCGCGGCCTGGGAATCGCCTCGCAGCTCGGCGTGGTGCTGGATGTCCCGAGCATTGGCGTCGCCAAATCCCCGCTGGTCGGCCATCCGGAAAGCGAACTGGGCGAGGAGGCCGGGGCGGAGGCGCCACTGGTCTGGAAGGGCCGGCGGCTCGGCACGGTATTGCGGACGCGGCGGCGGGCCAATCCGCTCTACATCTCGGTCGGGCACCGCGTCTCACTGGAGAGCGCGGTGAACTGGGTGAAGCGCGCCGGCACCGGCTATCGCCTGCCGGAGCCGACGCGGCAGGCGCATATGGCGGCCAATGCGGTGCGGCGGGCGGCGGACTGATCCTG
>CALGVL010000274.1 GCA_937930165.1 uncultured Acetobacteraceae bacterium | reverse complement strand
CCGAAGCCCCGGACATCGCCACCCCTCCACTTCAGACGCAAAGAAATGGAGGCTCGAGGATGCAACTGTAATGCTAGAGGATCATGCGTCAGCGTGTCGAGATAGATCTTCCGGAACGGCTCCACCGGATCGCAGGACAGCACCGCCTTTGCTTCGGGCCGGACCTTCCAGCCATACCGCAGGCGCCCGAGGATGGCACAGAGTGCGCCGCAGCCATGCGCGAAGCAGATGCGCAGCCCAGGATAGCGCTCCAGCACGCCACCGAAAACCACCGAGGCGGCCGCCAGCGCGCTCTCATACGGATTGCCGATGAGATTCCTGAAATAGAACCGGTTGAGCCGCGCATTGCCGATGACCGGCGCGCCAGCATGGACGAAGACGGCGACATCCAGCTTGATGCAGGCGGCGAAGAACTCCTGCAGCGCCGGATCGTCCAGATCCCGCCCACCCAGGCAGGTGCCGATCTCGACAGCGCGCAGACCGAGCGCCTGCCGCGCATGGCGCAGCTCCTCCACCGCCACGGCGGGCGCCTGCAGCGGCACGGTTGCCATGCCGGAGAAGCGCTGCGGCGCCCTGGCGCAGAAGGCCACCGTGTGCTCGTTCAGCATGCGCGCGAAATCGCGACCGTGTTCCGGCGGGGCCCAGTAGCAGAACATCACCGGCGGCGGCGAGACCACCTGATGCGCGACGCCCGTCTGCTCCATATCGGCGAGGCGGCCGTCCCGGTCCCGGCTCCGATCCGTCAGCCGGCGAAAGAATTTCTGACCGAGCATAAGATTCGCCGAGCAGGAATCGATGCGCTCCATCCGCGGCCAGCGGTCGCCGCCATGGCGGGCAGCGAAGTCCTTTCAATCCGGCGGGACGATATGCGCGTGGATGTCGACGAGCATCGGACGTCCCTCCATTCCCTCGCCACCATGTTCTTGCTTGCGGCAAACCTCGCTTACCCATCGCAATGCTCACGGAACGGCGTGTCAAGCGGCGCCGGACGGGAATGAAGCGTTCGGATGGATCTCGGCATCGCTGGCAAGGAGCCTCCCCTGACGGCACTCCCGAGCTGGCGGCGACGATCCTGCGCGGGCTAATCCATTGCAGATCTCGCCTGCCCATCCGGGCAGTGGGCGACGCGCCCGGGCCTGCACAAATGGAAGGCAACCCCGGAGGCCCGCATGTCCGACAGTTCCCCCTCGTCCTCACCGCTCCAGCCCCTCTCCGCCGCGCTCGCCGGTCTGGTGGCAGAGGCGGCACGAAGCGTCGTCGGCATCCATTCCCACCGCGCGCGGTCCAGCGGCTTCGTCTGGCGCCCCGGCCTGGTCGTCACTGCCGATGAGGCGCTCGCCGAGGAGGGCGAGATCGCGGTCACCCTGCCGGGTGGCGACAAGGCCGCGGCAAGCCTGATCGGGCGCGACCCGACGACCGACATCGCCCTGCTCCGGGTCGATGCCGCCGGACTGCCCCCGGCTCCGCTCGACGCTGCGCCGGCCGAGGCCGGGGCGCTCACCCTGACCATCGGGGTGCAGGAGGGCGCCCCGGTCGCGGCGCTCGGCCTCGTGGCGATGGCAGGGCCGCCCTGGCGCAGCCTGCGCGGCGGCGAGATCAGCGCCCGCATCGAACTCGACCTGATGCTCCGCCGCCAGGCCGAAGGCGGCCTGGCGCTCGACGCCGCGGGCCGCGGCTTCGGCATGGCGGTGTTCGGGCCGCGGCGCCGGGTGCTCGTCATCCCGGCCGCGACAATCGAGCGGGTCACCGCGATGCTGGAAGCCCACGGCCGCATCCCGCGGGGCTATCTCGGGCTCGGCCTGCAACCGGTCCGGCTGGAGGGCGCCGGCCTCGGCGCGATGGTGATGAGCGTGGATCCCAGAGGGCCCGGGGCCGCTGCGGGCCTGCGCCAGGGCGACATCCTGGTCGCCTGGGACGGGCGGCCGGTCGAGAGCATCCAGATGCTTTTGCGGGCGCTGGGACCCGAGAGCATCGGCTCAGCCGTCACCCTGGCCCTGCGACGAGCCGGGGCACCCGTGGAGGCCAGGCTGACCATTGGCGAGAGGCCGCGACCTTGAGCGAAGGGCGCATCCCGGACCCCGCGCCGATCACACTCTCGATCGAGGTCGAGGACCCTGCCCTCGCCGCCAGGCTCACCGACCTGCTCTCGGCGCTGCCAGGGGTGCGGCTGGTCGGGCGCGGCGAACGGGCCGATGCCACCCTTACCGCACCGGCGCAGCCGGCACCGCCCGCGGCAGAGGCTGCGCTGACCCCACGCGAGCTGGAGGTCCTTGCCCTGCTGGCCGAGGGCGCTTCCAACAAGACCATCGCCCGGCGGCTCGGCATCTCGGTGCATACAGCCAAATTCCATGTCGGCTCGCTGCTCGACAAGCTCGATGCCACGGGCCGGACCGATGCCGTCACCCATGCGGCACGGCGCGGCGTCATCCATCTCTGAAGGACGCCTCTCATGCTCGACTCCACCATTGCTGACCCCCGCCACGAAGGTGAAGCGGAAGCGCCGCTGGACGCCTATTCGCGCGTCGTCGCCGGCATCGCCGACCGTATCGGGCCTGCCGTCCTCCGCGTGGAGAGCCGCGGAGCGGGGCGCCGTGGCGGCCTTGGCTCGGGCGTGGTCATTGCCGCGGACGGCCTGGTGCTGACCAACAGCCATGTCGTTGGGGGCGCGCGGCGTGTGCGCCTGGCACTGCCCGAGGGCGGCGTGACGGAAGCCGAGGTGCTGGGCGACGACCCGGACACCGACCTCGCCCTGCTGCGCGCCGGGCTGCCGCGTGGCGCGGTGGCGGCCGCGCTTGGGGACTCGAAGCAGCTCCGGCGCGGCCATCTGGTGGTGGCGATCGGCAATCCGCTCGGCTTCGAGTCCAGCGTCACAGCCGGCGTCGTCTCTGCGCTCGGCCGGTCGCTCCGGTCCCGGAGCGGACGGCAGATCGACGACGTCATCCAGACCGATGCGGCGCTCAACCCCGGCAATTCCGGCGGGCCGCTGGTAGCCTCCTCCGGCGAGGTGGTCGGGATCAACACCGCCATGATCGGCGGTGCCCAGGGTCTCTGCTTCGCCGTCTCCAGCAATACGGCGCTGTTCGTGCTGGGCGAGGTCATCGCGCATGGCCGGGTCCGGCGCGCCCATCTCGGCTTGGCGGCGCAGACCGTGCCGCTGCCGCGCCGGATTGCCCTGGCCGCCAGAGCCGGGCCCAGGCGGTGCGGATTGTGGAGGTAGCGGCCGGCGGTCCGGCCGATCTCGGTGGGCTGCGTGCTGGCGACATCCTGCTGGCGCTCGACGGCGTGCCGGTGGCCGGGCGGACGACCTGATCCGGCTGCTGGAAGCGGAGCAGATCGGGCGCAGCGTCGCGCTGGAGGTGCTGCGGAACGGCCGGATCGACCGGCTGGCCGTGACGCCACGCGAGCGCCTGGCCTGAGAGGCACCGCGGAGCGTGTGAGGGCAGCCCCCTCCGGAGCGAATGGGCGATTCCGCATCAGCGGCTGAGGTCAGCCCCTACCGCCCCAGGAAGCGCAGGAGCAGTTCGCTCACCTGCGCCGGCCGCTCCTGCTGCACCCAATGCCCGGCGCCCTCGATCAGGTGGCAGCCGAGCATCTTTGTGCAGGCGCGGTCCTGCATCCGCTCGAGGCTGCCGGGCACCTGGTAGATGCCCCAGTCGCTCCGGCCAGCGATGAAGATCGCGGGCACCTCGATGCGGCGGCCAGAAAAGATCTGGAGTTCCGCATCATTGATGCCCTCCGTCCGGCAGCGGTACCACTGTAGCCCGCCCTGGAAGCCGGTGCGGCCGAATTCGGCGCTGTAGACGCCGAGTTCCGCCTCGGTCAGCCAGCGGCAAGCGGCGATCTCGGCGGTGGAGGGCATATGCGGCGCCACCGTCTCCGCCATGCCCTTGTCGCGTTCCATGATGTAGTAGGTCGGCATTTTCGCCAGTTCCGTGGCCGTCCATGCCTTCAGCGGGAATGGCTGGTTGCCGGGCCAGTCCGCGCTCTTGTGGTGGAAGTAGGCGCGCAGAAAGGCATGGACGCCCTGCGGGCAGTGCCACATCTCGGCATTAGCCTGACGCGTCGAATAGTACCATTGATAGTGCTTCCGCGGTGGGTCCAGCCGTGCCAGTGCCTCATGGATACTCGGTCCTGGCGTGATGCCGGGCTGCGGCGGCGCCTCGGCCGTGCCGAAGGGCAAAGCGGGCGGGCCGGCGAAGGGCGCGCTCATCAGCGCCACGGCGCGGAACACGTCCGGCCGCACCAGCGCGCACCAGGCCGCGACGGAAGCGCC
>CALGVL010000273.1 GCA_937930165.1 uncultured Acetobacteraceae bacterium | reverse complement strand
CTGCGTGGCATGGTCGAGCGCGTGGAGGGCATGGGCGGCCGTTTCGGCTGGAGCAGCGAGCCGCAACAGGGCGTCACGGTCCGCGCCGTCCTGCCGGCCGACTGCGAGGTTCTGGCGGAGGCTGCGCCATGAAGGTTCTGCTGGTGGACGACCATGCCGTGCTGCGTGCGGGGCTGCGGCGCCTGCTTGCCTCCGCGCCGGCGGTGGACGAGATCCTGGAGGCATCGGCCGGCCGGGCCGTATTGCCGCTGGTGCGCAAGCACCGGCCTGGCTTGGTGCTGCTCGACCTGAACCTGCCCGATCTCGGCGGGCTGGAACTGCTGCGGCGGCTGCGCAACGAGCTGCCGGCGCCGGCCGTCCTGGTCTTCACCATGCATGCCGACCCGGTCTTCGCCGCCCGGGCGCTGGAAGCCGGGGCGGCCGGCTATGTGAGCAAGACCGCCGAGCCTGATGAGCTGCTGGAGGCGGTGGCACGCATCGCCCGTGGCGGGCGCTATGTGGAGGCCAGCATCGCCCAGGCGCTAGCGGTGCGCGATGGGGGCGACCCGATGGAGGGGCTGACCCGACGGGAGCTCGAAATCCTGCGGCTGCTGCGCGAAGGCTGCGATCTGGCCGGCATCGCGGCGGCGGTTGGGGTCAGCTACAAGACCGTCGCCAATAGCTGCCTTCGGATGAAGACGAAGCTCGGCGTCGCCCGCACCGCGGACCTGCTCCGCCTGGCGCAGCGGCTGGACGCGGTCGAGCGGGGCTGAAACGGCACCGCCTGGGAAGAATGAGGCGCGAAAGGCGATTGGACACCGGGTGGAAACCAGCAACCGGGCTGGTCCTTGAACCGGACAGCCGTGACCCTGCGGATCACCTGACCGTCGCCCGCCGGCATCCGGTCAGGGCCGCTCAGGCTGCTCCCGCGCCGATGCTGCCGTGATGGGCGCCATTTGCGCCGGTATCCGGAGGTAGGAGCAGGCGATCCACCACTGCATGGGGACCATCGAGGCAACCAGCGCGCCCGGGAAGCCCCGGACATTCGGCGAGAAGTCCACCTGGCAGACTGGCCCGGCCGGGGTGTCCACACGCCGGACCAAGACGATGTGGCAGCCGTCCGGCATTGCCGCGGCGCCGGTCTGGGCAGCCTGCAATGCCGCTGCCGGCGAAGCGCAGACGGAGATCCGATCCGCCTGCTGGGCGCGGGCGGCAGTGAACGGCGTGACCGCCCAGGACAGAAGCATGGCGAATGCAAGGGTATGGAATGACCGCATTGCACACTCCCGCACTCGAAGAGGCTACATGCCTTCCTGACCAGACTACCGTGCCGCGTCGTGCCCTGATCGCGGGCTGTCCGGGACCATGATCCGCATGATGCCGACATTGCCTATGTCATGGGTCCGCTTCACGGCGGCCGGCTTGCCGCCCTTCGCCTCCGCCCATCTCCGGAAGGCGTCGCGATCGGTTGTGACCTCGGCCATGTGGCGATCCTCCACTGGGTTCGATACCAGGGAAAACTCGCTGCACCCGGATAGGTTCGGAATGAGTTCCTCGGGCAGTGGGCCTGGGGCCCGGTGCTGGCGGCCGGCGAGCCCCCACCGCGCTGCCGGCCGGCGGTGGCACAGCCGAGGCGGAGATGCGCGCGCCGATGGCGGCCCATGCGCCCGCG
>CALGVL010000272.1 GCA_937930165.1 uncultured Acetobacteraceae bacterium | reverse complement strand
GACTGGAGTTCAGACGTGTGCTCTTCCGATCTAGGCCGAGGCGGCACGGCTGCAAGGGCTGCTCGATCTGGCGGAGCGGCTGGCGGAGGCCGAGGTGGCTCTGGTTGCGGCGCGCAATGCGGCGGAGATCGCCGAGACCCAACGCCAAACCAGTGCCGAGGCCGCCGCGAAGGCCGCGGCGGAGGCGGAGGCGGCCACGAAAGCCCTGGCCGAACGCGAGGCGGCAGCGGCTCAGTTGGAACGCCATCGCCTGGAAGCCGAGGCCGCCGCCAACCGGGCGAAGGACGCCGAGGAACTGACGAGGATCACGCGCGACCTCGCCACACGCAGGGCCGCGCTCCCCCCCGCACAGGCGGCGCTGGCCAAGGCCGAGGTGGCCCAGGCCGCCGCCCGCGCCGCGCGGGCCGAGGCGGCGCGCCGGCTGGCCGCCAACCATGCCGCCAGCCTCGCCGCGCAGCTGCGGCCGGGGGAACCCTGCCCGGTCTGCGGCGGCACCCACCACCCCGCCCCGGCCCAGCCACCAGCAGAGGCAGAGCCGCTGCCCGATCTCGCCGCACTGGATGCTGCCGAGGCGGAAGCCACGGCCCGGCTGGATGCGGCCCGCAGCCGGGCACTCCAGGCCGAGGCTGATCTGCGGCTGGCCGAGCAGACGGAAGCCGCGCTGCGTGCCCGTCTCGGCCCCGATGCAGAGGAAGCCGCCGAGGCGCTGGCGGCGCGCCTCGCCGCCGCCCGCGCCGCCCTCGCCGCCGCCGAGGCCGCCGCGCGGGATCTGCCGAAGCTGCGCCGCGCGCAGGAAGCCGCCGCGGAGCGCGCCGCCGCCGCCGCCAAGGCCACCTCGGAGGCCGCGGAGGCGGCGCAGGCGGCCGCCACCGCTCTCTCCGTCGCCATCGCCACCGAGGCCGAGCGCCGCGCCGCCCTGCCGCCCGACTGCGCCGGCCCAGACGCGCTGCGCGAGACCATCGCCGCGGCGGTGCGGAACGCGAAGCAGCTTGAGGAGACGCTGCGCGGCCAGCGCGAGGCCCGCGCCCTGGCCGAGGCCGCCGCCGAGGCCGCCGCGCAGGCCGCCGCCCGCAGCGCCGCGGAGGCCGAGCGTCGCGCCGCAGAGCGCGCCGAGCGCCGCGCTGCGTTGGAAGCGGCCGCGAGGGCCGAGGGCTTCGCCGATCTCCGCGCCTTCAACGACGCCGTGCTGACGCCCGCCGAGCAGGACGCGCTGGCCGACCACGTGGAGCGCCACGATGCCGAGATGGCCGCCGCCACCGAGGCCGTCGCCAATGCCCGCGCCGCCACGGCGGGCCTCGCCATGCCCGACCTGAAGGCGCTGGAGGCCGCTTGCACCGCCGCCGAGGCGGAGGCCCGCGCCGCGGCGGATGCTGCCACCACGGCGCGCAATACACTGGCAGCGCAGGACCGGCTGCTGGCGCAGATCGTCGCGGCCGAGCACGGCCTCGCTGCGGCGCAGGCGGACCATGGGGTGAAGCGCGACCTCGCCGACCTGGCGCGCGGCGGCAATCCGAAGAAGCTGTCGCTGGAGGGTTTCGTGCTGCGCAGCCTCTTCGACGAGGCTCTGGCCGCCGCGAACCGGCGGCTGCGTGGCATGCTCTCCGGCCGCTACCTGATCCGGCGGCGGGAGGAGCCGCTCTCGGGCCGCGCCGCGGTCGGCCTCGACATCGAGGTGCTGGACCAGTGGAACGACCAGGCGCGGCCGGCCGGCACCCTCTCCGGCGGCGAGGGGTTCTGCGCTTCCCTGGCGCTCGCCCTGGGGCTGGCGGATACGGTGCAGGCCCATGCCGGCGCGCGGCGCATGGACAGCCTGTTCATTGACGAGGGCTTCGGCACGCTGGATGCCGAGGCGCTGGAGACGGCCATGGAGGTGCTGACCAGCCTGCACGGCCAGGACCGGCTGGTCGGCATCATCAGCCATGTGCCGGAACTGCGCGGCTGGATCCCCGCGCGGCTGGAGGTGACGCCCGGCCGCCACGGCAGCACCGCCACCTTCCGCATCGGATAGGGCGCGGCGTCAGTAGGTGGCGAAGATCCGCTCGATCTCCGCCGGGTCCTGCGTCACGGTCAGGGCCAGGGCGAGCAGGATGCGCGCCTTCTGCGGCGTCAGGTTGTCGGCGGGCAGGAAGCCCGCCTGCCGCGCCCGCGTCGTCGGGAAGACCCGGCCGCTGCCGGCGCGGGTGGACTGCATCACGATCACGCCCTGCCGCACCGCCTCTTGCAGCGCCTCGCCCTCCTCCGGGGTGACGAAGCCCGGCGCGAAGCCGGCCGAGACGATGCCGCGCGCCCCGGCGGCGAGGAAGGCCCGCACCGCCGTCCCGTCGGCGCCGGCATAGCTATAGGTGATGTCCACGCGCGGCAGCGCATCCAGCCCGCGCGGGTCGAATTCGGTGTCCGGCGCCACCCGCCGCAGCGGGCGGCGGTACCAGGCCAGGCGATCGCCATCGGCATGACCCAGGCAGCCGAAATCCGGCGCACGGAAGGTCTGCAGGCGGCCGGTCGAGGTCTTGGTCACCTCCCGCGCCGCATGGATCTCGTCATTCAGCAGGACCAGCGCGCCGAGGCCGCGCGCCTCCTCGCTCGCCGCCACCCGCACAGCATTGACCAGGTTCAGGCCGGCATCGGTGGAGAGCGCGGAATTGGGCCGCTGCGCGCCCACCAGCACCACCGGCACGGGACTCCTCAGGGTCAGCGACAGGAAATAGGCGGTCTCCTCCAGCGAGGAGGTGCCATGGCCGATGACGATGCCGGCCAGGCCGGGATCCTCCTCCACCAGCCGGTCGCAGAGCAGCAGCAGGGCCTTCCAGTCCGGCCAGGCGATCCGGCTGGAGGGCACATTGCGGAAGCGGACGGGCACCACCTCCGCCACCTGCTGCACCTCCGGGAAGCGGGCGAGGATCTCATCCGCCTGCAGGACCTGGCCGGTGGCGCCATAGTCATGCACGTCCAGCGGACCACGGCCGACCGAGGCGATGGTGCCGCCCGTGCCGATGAAGGCAACCTTCTTCCTCATGCTACCGCTCCCCCCTTCAGACCAGCCCTTGCACATTCCCGAATTGCCGCCGGAAGGCAATGGCGCCGGGCTTGCGCTTGGCTGCGCGGCGTGGCGGTGTAACAGTCCCATATGCGTCCCATATGCGCCTGCCAGGGAGTCCGCATGAGCATCAACCGGCCCGGCCATATCCGCCTCACCTCCCATCCGGAACCGCAGGCCCGGCGCTGGCCGCTACGCTGGGGGGCGGCGACGCCGGCGGAGCGCGGGCCGGTGATCGGCACCGTCACCCGGGCTGCGGACCGCAACGTGATCGGCACGCATGGCGGGTCCTATTCGCTCTACCGGGCGCTGGCAGTGTCCTCCGGCGCGCTTTCTCCGCTGCAAAGGCCGGATCTGGCCAATACGCATCCGGCCGCGGCAATCGGCCCCTATCCGCAATGGACGGAGCCGGGGCGGATCGTCTCGCTCGATCCCTGGGGGCATCTGGTGGCCACGGCCTTCGCGGATGCGATCGCGGAAGGCGTCGATATCCGGCCGACCATCGCCGTGACGCGCGCGCGGCTGAACATGGCGGAGCTGAACGCTCTGCTCGACCGCGGCACGCTGAAGCCTGACGGGCGGGTGATGCACAAGGGCGGCGACGTCTCCGTGGTGAAGGCGGCGGTGGACCCGGTCTGGTGGCTGCCCGGCATCGCCCGGCGCTTCTCCGTGCCGGAGCACCAATTGCGTCGCACGCTGTTCGAGCAGACGGGCGGCATGTATCCCGAACTCGTCACCCGTCCGGACCTGGAGGTGTTCCTGCCGCCGATCGGTGGCATCACCGTCTATATCTTCGGCGAGCCGCAGGACTTGGCGAATCCGCGCATCCCGCTGACCTGCCGGGTGCATGACGAGTGCAACGGCTCCGACGTCTTCGGCTCCGACATCTGTACCTGCCGGCCCTATCTGATCCACGGCATCGAGGAATGCATCCGCACGGCGCAGGACGGCGGCGTCGGGCTGATCGTCTACAACCGCAAGGAAGGCCGGGCGCTGGGCGAGGTGACGAAATTCCTCGTCTACAACGCCCGCAAGCGGCAGCAGGGCGGCGACCAGGCCGCCACCTATTTCGAGCGCACGGAATGCGTTGCCGGCGTGCAGGACGCGCGCTTCCAGCAACTGATGCCGGATGTGCTGCACTGGCTGGGGGTGAGGAGGATCGACCGGCTCGTCTCCATGTCCAACATGAAATACGACGCAATCGTGGAGCAGGGCATCGAGGTCGGGGAGCGGGTGCCGATCCCGCCCGACCGCATCCCACCCGACGCCTCGGTGGAGATCGAGGCCAAGAAGGCAGCCGGCTATTACGCGCCGGATGCACCGAGCGCGGAGGAGCTGCAGCGGATCCTTGGCCGGCCATTGGAGAAGATGTGAGCCAGGAGGCCGCATACACGCTGCTGACGCCGGAGGCGGTGCGGGAAAGGTCGCATGAGCTGCTGCGGCTGGGCCTCGCGGGGCAGCTTGAGGAATGGACCGTGGAGCCGGACCGGCTGCCTGCGGCGGCCGATCTGGTGGCGGAGGTGGTGCGGGCGAATTACCCTTCGCTCGACATCCCCTTCCATGCACGCTGGCGGCATTTCGCCGTGGGCGGCCGCGACCGCTGGGGCCTGCTGCAGCGGAAGGCACGCTTCCCGGATGCGGCGGCGGCCGCACGGGCGGCATTCGACCTGGTCATCCTCTCCGTCCTGCTCGATGCCGGCGCCGGTCCGGACTGGCGCTACCGGGAGGCAGCGACCGGGGCGGTGCTGGCGCGGTCCGAAGGGCTGGCCGTCGCCAGCCTGGACGGCTTCGCCGCTGGCGGTTTCGCCGCCGATGGCGCCTCGCCGCGCGCGGATGCGGCACGCCTCGCCCGCCTGACCGCTGCCGAACTGGCCGGCATGATGCAGGCCGGGCCGGGGAATCCCCTGGTCGGGCTGGAGGGCCGCGCCGCTCTGCTGCGGCGCCTGGGCGAAACCGTGGCCGCCGCCCCCCGGATCTTCGCCCGGAGGGACGGGCCGCGGCCGGGCGGGCTGTTCGACCTGCTGGCGGAGGAGGCCGCGGCGGCGGGCGGGGTGCTGCCGGCGCGGTCGATCCTGGTCGCGCTGCTGCGGCATCTCGGCCCGATCTGGCCGGGACGGGAGAGCCTGGCGGGCGTGAATCTGGGTGATTGCTGGCGCCATCCCGGCATCCGCCGCGCCGATGCGACGGCTGGGCTGATCCCTTTCCACAAGCTCTCGCAGTGGCTGGCCTATTCGCTGATCGAGCCGCTGGAGGAGGCCGGCATCCGCGTGGACGGCGTGGATGCGCTGACCGGCCTGCCGGAATACCGGAATGGCGGGCTGTTCATGGATATGGGCGTGATCCGGTTGCAGGATCCGGACGCCGCCACCCGGCCGCATGCGGTGGGATCGCGTCTGGTGGTCGAATGGCGGGCATTGACCGTGGCGCTGCTGGACCGGATCGCCCCCCTGGTGCGGGAGCGGCTCGGCCTGGCGCCGGACGCCATGCCGCTAGCCAAGGTGCTGGAGGGGGGAAGCTGGGCCGCCGGCCGCCGCCTGGCGCGGGAGAGGCGGGCGGATGGCGGCCCGCCGCTGCTTGTCGTAAGCGACGGCACCGTTTTCTAGGCCGAAGGGGAACCCCAATGAGGGACGTGCATCTCGTCCGCCACCCGCTGGTGCAGCACAAGCTGACCCTGATGCGCGATGCGGAGCGCTCGACCCAGGGTTTCCGCCGGCTGCTGAACGAAATCGGCATGCTGCTCTGCTACGAGGTCACGCGCGACCTGCCGCTGGAGGAGGTGGAGATCCGCACCCCGCTCACCAGCATGAAGGCGCCGGTCCTGGCCGGGAAGAAGCTGGTCTTCGCCCCCATCCTGCGCGCCGGCATGGGCTTCCTGGACGGGATGCTGGAACTGATCCCCTCGGCCCGCGTGGCGCATATCGGCCTGTACCGCGACCCGAAGACGCTGGAGGCGGTGGAATACTACTTCAAGGCGCCGCCGGACGTGTCGGAGCGCCTGGTCATCGTGCTGGACCCGATGCTCGCCACGGCGAATTCCGCCGTCGCCGCCGTGGACCGGCTGAAGGAGCGCGGCTGCCGGGAGTTGCGCCTGGTCTGCCTGCTCGCCGCCCCGGAGGGGGTGGAGCGCTTCCACGGCGCCCATCCCGATGTCCCCATCTGGACCGCCGCCATCGACAGCCATCTGGATGAGCACGGCTATATCGTGCCGGGGCTGGGCGATGCGGGGGACCGGATGTTCGGCACCCGCTGACCGCGTCGGTGCGGCGAGCCGCCGGGCGCCGCGGCAGGTGGTGCCATCGCGGCGGAGCGGTCGTGCTCTCCGGCCGGATAGGGCCGCCGGCAGACCAGCATGCGCGGAGAGGCCAGGGCGCGCCGCCGTTCCGGCGCGATGTCAGCCCGCGCCACCGGCAGCGGACCGGCCGTGCAGCTCCGCGGCGAGGGTGCGCGCGGCCTCCACCATCAGGGCCGCCACGGGCCCATCCGGATCGACATTGAGGCGCCCGACGCGGCCAAATACCGTCAGCGCAAGGCGGATCCGCCTCCCATCGGCCTCGAAGACCGGGGCTGAGACGGCGGCAAGCCCGCCATCTCCCTCATGTGCCACCGTGGCGAAGCCCTGGGCGCGCACCCTGGCGACCAGGGCTTCAAGTTCGGCAGCGACGGTCGGGGCGCCCGGCCGGGCGACGGCGCGGCTCTGCGCCATCTCGCGCTCGGCGATCGGAGCGGTGAGGGCAGGATCGCCATAGGCGCAGAACACCAGGCCCGAGGCCGAATAGGTCAGCGGGCAGACATGGCCGGGTGGGACGGTGGCGGCCAGCTCGTGTCGTGCCTCGACCAGGCGCACATGCGTCGGCCCATGCGTGCCCCAGACCGCGGCGGCCGCGGTTTCGCCGGTCCGGGCGGCGATGGTTTCGAGGACACGCTCCGCCCGCTTGAGCGCATCGGAACGGCCAAGCGCGGCCAGGCCGGCGCGCAGCATCAGCGGCCCGAGATCGTAGCGCGCCGTTGCCGGATCCTGCTCCACCAGCCCGGCCCTCGCCAGGCTCACCAGATAGCGGTGTGCCTTGGCCGAGGGCATCGCCGCGGCGCGCGAGAGATCCGCGAGACGCATCGGGCCGCCGGCCTCGGCCAGCACCCGCAGCAGCAGGCCCGCGACCTCGACCGAGTTGACGCCGCCCCGCGCGGACCTGGCGGAATCCTCCGGCCTGGGATTCGCGATCCGCTGATCGAGCATCCCTTGACACCAGCCTTCCGGGGTTTGCTACATAGTTCATAGCGAATTACGCATTGCGTAGCAAGCCGGGTTTGAACCGGCTCCGGCCACCGGCACAGCCCGGCGCGGGACGCCCGCAAGGCACCCGCCCCGAGGACGACGCGATGCGCAAAAAGCAAAGCGTCCGGCCGGGACGCCGCCAGGAGGAACGTATGCGCGGCGGCAAGGCGCCCCTGAACGTGGACTACCAGGCTCTCGTCCTGGACTATGCGCGGTCACCCGACCAGGACGCGCCACGCCCGGTCTGGCATCCGGTTATCGTGGTCGGCGCCGGCCCGGTCGGGCTCTCGGCGGCGATCGACCTGGCGCAGCAGGGGGTGCCGGTCCTCCTGCTCGACGACGACGACCGCCTCTCCACCGGCTCCCGCGCCATCTGCTTCGCCAAGCGGACGCTGGAGATCTGGGACCGTCTCGGCGTCGGCCAGCGGATGGTGGACAAGGGCGTGACCTGGAACCTCGGCAAGGTCTTCTTCCGCGAGGAGCCGGTCTACTCCTTCAACCTGCTGCCCGAGGCCGGCCATCAGCGCCCAGCCTTCATCAACCTGCAGCAATACTATGTCGAAGGCTTCCTGCTGGAGCGGGCGCGGGAACTGCCGAATCTCGAGATCCGCTGGAAGAACCAGGTCACCGGGCTGGAGCCGGCACCGGATGGCGTCACCCTGACCGTCTCCACCCCGGAGGGCGAGTACCGCCTCCGCTGCGACTGGCTGGTCGCCGCCGATGGCGCGCGCAGCCCGATCCGCAGGGCCATGGGGCTGGAGAGCAAGGGCCGCACCTTCCGCGACCGCTTCCTGATCGCCGATGTGAGGATGCAGGCCGACTTCCCGGCCGAGCGCTGGTTCTGGTTCGACCCGCCTTTCCACCCGAACCAGTCCGTGCTGCTGCACATGCAGCCGGACGGTGTCTGGCGGATCGACTTCCAGCTCGGCTGGGATGCCGACCCGGTGGCAGAGCGGCAGCCGGACCGGGTGATCCCGCGGGTGCAGGCGCTGCTCGGCCGCGACACGCAGTTCGAGCTGGAATGGGTCAGCGTCTACACCTTCTCCTGCCTGCGCATGGAGAAGTTCCGCCACGGCCGCGTGCTCTTTGCCGGCGATGCCGCGCATGGCGTCTCCCCCTTCGGGGCCCGCGGCGCCAACAGCGGCGTGCAGGATGCGGAGAACCTGGCCTGGAAGCTGCGGCTGGTGCTGGAGGGCAAGGCGCCGGCATCGCTGCTCGACAGCTACGATGCCGAGCGCGTCCATGCCGCGGATGAGAACATCCTGAACTCCACCCGCAGCACCGACTTCATCACCCCGAAGAACGAAGCGAGCCGCGCCTTCCGCGACGCGACCCTGGAACTGGCGAAGGATTGCGGCTTCGCGCGGCGGCTGGTGAACAGCGGCCGGCTCTCGGTGCCGAGCACCTACCGGGACTCGCCGCTGAACACGCCCGATGGCGATGCCTTCGAGGGGCTGATGCAGCCCGGCGCCCCGGCCGTCGATGCGCCGGTGCGGGTACGGGGGGAGAGCGCCTGGTTCCTGCGCCAGCTCGGCCAGAATGGCTTCTCCGGCCTTTATTTCAGCGATGGCGGCGATCTGCATCCGGTCCGGCTGGAGGCGCTCCGCTCCCTGGCCGGTGGCGCGGTGCCGGTGCAGCCGCTGCTGGTCACGCCGCAGGGCGTGCGGCCGGAGGAGACGGGCGGCATCCCGGTGCTGGAGGATCCGGAAGGACTGCTGACGCGGCGCTACGATGCGCAGCCCGGCACCTTCTACCTGCTGCGGCCGGACCAGCATGTCTGCGCCCGCTGGCGGCGCTTCGACCCCGGCCTGGTCCGTGCCGCACTGGCCCGCGCCACCGGCAATGCGTGAGGACGACGCGATGCTGAACACCGATCTGAACCTCGCCGCGCCGGATGACTTCTATGAGGCGCTGGTGGAGCTTCACCGCGACCTGACGCCGGAACAGAGCCGACTGGTCAATGCCAAGCTGATCCTGCTGCTGGCGAACCATATCGGTGACCAGGCCGTGCTGCGCCAGGCCATGGCCAAGGCGCGGGAGGGGATCATCCCCGCCTGCCAGGACGCCGACCTACGCACGCTGGCCTGAGGCCGCCCCCATTGAGAAGGAAGAGAGCATCATGTCAGGCTTCGCAAGCACACAGGACCTCGCCGACAAGCAGATCTCCTTCGAGGAACTTGGCCCCGGCCTCTACGGCTACACTGCCGAGGGCGACCCGAATTCGGGCGTGGTGATCGGCGATGACAGCGTGCTGGTGGTCGATGCCCAGGCCACCCCCGCCATGGCACGGGACGTGATCGCCCGGATCCGGCAAGTCACGGACAAGCCGATCAGGCATATCGTGCTGAGCCACTACCATGCCGTCCGCGTGCTCGGCGCCTCGGCCTATGAAGGGGCGGAGATCATCGCCTCCGATGTCACGCGCGACCTGATCGTGGAGCGCGGCCAGCAGGACATGGACAGCGAGATCGGCCGCTTCCCCCGGCTGTTCCGCGGCAAGGAGGGCATCCCTGGCCTCACCTGGCCGCACATCACCTTCCACAAGAGGATGACGCTGTGGATGGGCCGCCGCGAGGTGCAGATCATCCATATCGGCCGCAGCCACACCGCCGGCGACACGGTGGTCTGGCTGCCGAAGGAGAAGGTGCTCTTCGCTGGCGATACCGTCGAGTTCGGTGCCACTCCCTATTGCGGCGACGCGCATTTCGCCGATTGGCCGGGAACGCTGGCGGCGATCCAGGCGCTCGGCCCGGAGAAGCTGGTGCCCGGCCGCGGCCGCAGCCTGATGAGCAAGGCCGAGATCGAGGAGGGCATCGCCGGGACCGCGGCCTTCACCGCCGATCTCTTCGCCATCGCCAGGGCGGGTGTCGCCAAGGGCGCGACGCTGAAGCAGGTCTATGACGAGGCGATGGCGGCGATGCGCCCGAAATACGGGCACTGGGTCATCTTCGAGCACTGCATGCCCTTCGATGTCAGCCGCGCCTATGACGAGGCCAAGGGCATCGACCACCCGCGCATCTGGACCGCCGAGCGCGACCTGGAGATGTGGCGGGCGCTGGAGCAGGGTGGCGGGATGCAGTCCGCCGAGATCCGGTCCTGACGGAACGGGAGAAAGCCACCATGAACGTCGTGCAGCAGCTCACCCCCAGCCGCGCCGGCAGCGGGGAACCGGCCTATCTCTCCGGCTTCGGCAACCAGTTCGAGACCGAGGCGCTGCCGGGCGCCCTGCCGATCGGGCGCAACTCGCCGCAGCGTTGCGCCTATGGCCTCTATGCCGAACAGCTCAGCGGCTCCCCCTTCACCGCGCCGCGGGCCGCCAACGAGCGCTCCTGGCTCTACCGCATCCGCCCGACGGTGGCGAATTGGGGCCAGTTCGAGAAGGTGGATGCCGGCCTCTGGCGCACCGCGCCCTGCGCCGAGGCGGAGCTGGCGCCTGCGCCGCTGCGCTGGAGCCCGGTGCCGATCCCGGGCGAGAAGCTGTCCTTCCTTCAGGGCGTGCGCACCGTCACCACGGCGGGCGACGCCAGTGCCCGGACCGGCATGGCGGCGCATCTCTACTTCGTTACCCGCTCCATGCAGGACGAGTATTTCTACAACGCCGATGGCGAGATGCTCTTTGTGCCGCAGCAGGGCGAACTCCGGCTCTGGACCGAATTCGGCATCATCGACATCGCGCCGGGCGAGATCGCGGTGATCCCGCGCGGCGTGAAACTGCGGGTCGAGCTGCGCGGCGGCCCGGCGCGCGGCTATCTCTGCGAGAATTACGGCGGCAGCCTCACCCTGCCCGAGCGTGGCCCGATCGGCGCCAATTGCCTGGCCAACCCGCGCGACTTCCTGACTCCGGTGGCGGCCTATGAGGACCGGGACGCGCCCTCGCAGCTTTACATCAAATGGGGCGGCGCGCTCTGGCGGGCGGAGATCCCGGCCTCGCCGCTGGATGTGGTGGCCTGGCACGGCAATTACGCGCCCTACAAATACGACCTTCGGCGCTACTCCCCGGTCGGCCCGGTCCTGTTCGACCATGCCGATCCCTCGATCTTCACCGTGCTGACCTCGCCCTCCGAGACGCCGGGCACGGCCAATATCGACTTCGTCATCTTCCCGGATCGCTGGATGGTGGCGGAGAACACCTTCCGCCCACCCTGGTACCACATGAACGTCATGAGCGAGTTCATGGGCCTGATCTACGGCGTCTACGATGCCAAGCCGGGCGGCGGCTTCGAGCCGGGCGGGTTCAGCCTGCACAACACCATGCTGCCGCACGGACCGGATGCCGCCGCCTTCGAAGGCGCAAGCAAGGCGGAGCTGAAGCCGCACAAGCAGGAAGGCACCATGGCCTTCATGTTCGAGACGCGCTTCACCCAGCGCGTAACCGCCTATGCCGCCAACCTTCCCGAGCGGCAGAAGGAGTACGCCATTTACGGCCGGGCCCTGCGCAAGCAGTTCGACCCGAGCCGGCGCGAGTGGTGAGCGCGGTCATGCCACAGCTCGACAGCACCCACGACCCGAAGCGGAAGAGCTGGGTGGCCTCGGCCAACGGCCATTCGGACTTCCCGATCCAGAACCTGCCGCTGGGCGTCTTCACGCCGCCCGGCGGCGGAAGCCCGCGTGCCGGCGTGGCGATCGGGGACATGATCCTCGACCTCGTCGCGGTGCAGGAGGCGGGACTGTTCAGCGGCGAGGCGGCGCGCGCCGCCGGGGCTGCGGCAGACGGCGCGCTGAATGCGCTCTTCGCCCTCGGCGCCGGTCCGCGCCGGGCGCTGCGGGCGCGGCTCTCGGAACTGCTTGCCGAGGGCAGCGCCGAGCAGGACAGGCTGGGCAGCATGCTGCATCCGGCGGCCGACTGCACGCTGCACCTGCCAGCGCGGATCGGCGACTACACGGATTTCTATGTCGGCATCCACCACGCCACCAATGTCGGCAAGGTGTTCCGGCCGGACAATCCACTGCTGCCGAACTACAAATACGTGCCCATCGGCTATCATGGCCGGGCCTCCTCGGTGGTGACCTCGGGCACGCCGGTCCATCGCCCGAAGGGCCAGCGCAAGCGGCCAGAGGAGGAGGCGCCGAGCTACGGCCCCTGCCGCAACCTGGATTTCGAGCTGGAACTCGGCATCTGGATCGGCCCGGGCAATGCGCTCGGCCAGCCGATCCCGGTCGGCGAGGCGCAGGAGCACGTCGCCGGCTACTGCCTGCTGAACGACTGGTCGGCGCGCGACCTGCAGGCCTGGGAATACCAGCCGCTCGGCCCCTTCCTGGCCAAGAATTTCGCCAGCACGATCAGCCCCTGGGTGATCACGCCGGAGGCGCTGGCGCCCTTCCGCATCGCCCAGCTGCCGCGGCCTGAGGGCGACCCGGCGCCACTGCCCTATCTGCTGGACGAAGCGGATCAGCGCGAGGGGGCCTTCGACCTGGAGCTGCAGGTGCTGCTGCTCACCCCGGGCCTGCGGGAGAAGGGCCTGCCGCCGCACCGCCTCTCGGTCAGCAATGCGCGCCACATGTACTGGACCGTGGCGCAGATGGTGGCGCATCACAGCAGCAACGGCTGCAACCTGCAGCCCGGCGACCTGTTCGGCTCGGGCACCATATCGGCGCCGGATGCGGAGGGCCTCGGCAGCCTGCTGGAGGCGACGCAGGGCGGCAGGCAGCCGGTGCGGCTCGAATCCGGGGAGGAGCGCCGCTTCTTGGAGGATGGCGACGAGGTGATCCTGCGCGCCCGTGCGCGCCGCGAGGGCTTCGTCCCCATCGGCTTCGGCGACTGCACCGGCACCGTGCTGCCGGCCCGATAGGCTGCATCCGCGCGCCTATCGAGGCCGCGGCAAGCTTCCAGGGCGAAGCCTGGTCCGAAGGGCCGAGCGGCGAGCCGATGCTGAACTTCCAGGTGGCATTCCCGGCGCTTGCTGCCGCCTGGGGCCTGCCCGGGTCAGACCTGCTTCCAGAAGAACAGGCCGTCCCGCGGCTGGCCGGCCTCATCCCGCACATAGCCTGGAATCCGCCCGGCCTCCTGCCAGCCGAGGCTCCGGAAGAGCGGCTCCGCCGCATCACCGGCCCGCGCCTCCAGGGTCAGCAGGCTGCGCCCAAGGCGCTGCGCCGCCTGCTCGGCGCGCCGCATCAGGGCGCGGGCGACGCCGTGGCGGCGGCGGGCGGGGTCCACCAGCAGCATCGCCAATCCGGCCCGATGCGGCTGGTTCTGCGGCATGCCGAGATCGAGTTGCACCGACCCCACCAGCACCCCGTCCAGCCAGGCAGCCAGCAGGAGGCGGGAGCCGGCGGCGACCTCGGCCGCGACCTTGCGCCAGACGGGGCGGGCGGTCTCCGGCGCCAGCGGGTGCAGCCAGGGGAGGCCGGCGCCGGCGCCGACGCAGGCCACCAGCAGATCCGTAAGCCGCCGCTCGGCGCTGGCGGCGGCGGCGGCGTCCAGCGCCTCCACCACCAGGCCGCGCGCCGGCTTGGCGTAGCGGAATTCCAGCGATTTCGAGATGTCGTCGAGGATGCGGATGGCCCCCTGCCGGACATAGCCGCGCTTCTCGTAGAAGCGATGCGCCGCGTCGAAGCGGGTGTCGGACCACAGCACCAGCCGCTCCGCCCCGGCCTGCCGCGCATGGGCTTCGGCCGTGTCCAGCAGCCGGTGGGCGAGGCCGGTGCCGCGCTGGTCCTTCGCCACATACATGCGGCAGATCTCCCAGGCGGCGTCCTCCCGCAACGGGCGGGTGCCGACCATGCCGACCACCTGCCCGTCCTGCTCCGCCGCCCAGAGCGCACCGCCGGCCTGGGCGAAATAGCTGGCGAGGGCCCGCAATTCCGGCACCTCGCCATCCACATCCAGGATGCAGCCGGGGAATTCCGCCCAGCAGGCGCCGATCAGCGCGATGAAGCCTTCGGCATCGGCATCCTGTCCAGGGCGGATCCTGCTCATGCGAGTTCCCGGCAGAACTCCTGGATGCGGGCGCATGCCTCGGTCAGGCTGGCCGTGTCGGTGGCGTAGGAGATGCGCATATAGGGGCTCATGCCATAGGCCGCGCCCTGCACCGCCGCCACATGCTTCTCCTCCAGCAGGGCGAAGACGAAGTCCGTGTCGGTCTCGATCTTCCGCCCGCCCTTGCTGGTCCGGCCGAGGCAGCCGGCGATGTTGGGGAAGACGTAGAAGGCGCCTTCCGGCTTATGGCAGGTGATGCCGGGGGCGGCGTTCAGCATCTCCACCACCAGGTCGCGGCGGCGGCGGTATTCCTCGGCCCGCTCGCGCACCAGATCCTGCGGCCCGTCCAGCGCCGCCGCCGCCGCCGCCTGGCCGACGGTGGAGACGCCGGACGTCGCCTGGCCCTGCATGTTGAACATGGCTTTGATCAGATTCTTCGGCCCGCCGGCGAATCCGATGCGCCAGCCGGTCATGGCATAGGTCTTGGAGGCGCCGTTGACCGTCAGCACCCGGTCCTTCAGCCGCGGCTCGACCTCCGCGATGGTGCAGAATTCGAAGCCGTCATAGACCAGGTGCTCATACATGTCGTCGGTCAGGATCCAGACATGCGGGTGGCGCAGCAGCACTTCCGCGATCGCCCGCATCTCGGCGCGGGAGCAGGCGGCGCCGGTCGGGTTGTTGGGGAAGTTCAGCATCACCCATTTGGTCCTGGGGGTGATGGCGGCGTCCAAATCCTGCGGCCGCAGCTTGAAGCCGTTGTTCTGCGGGCAGTTCACCAGCACCGGCCGCCCGCCCGCGACCTTCGCCATGTCGGCATAGCTGATCCAGTAGGGGGCGGGGATCACCACCTCGTCGCCCGGATCGATGGTCGCCATGAAGGCGTTGAAGATCGCCTGCTTGCCGCCGTTGCAGACGATGATCTCGTCCAGCGCGTAATCCAGGTTGTTGTCGCGCTTGAATTTGCGCTGGATTGCCGCCTTCAGCGCCTCGGTGCCGCCCTGCGGCGGGTATTTGGTGTCGCCCATGAGCGCCGCCTTGTAGGCGGCCTCGATCGCATGGCGCGGCGTCGGGAAATCCGGCTCCCCGGAGGCCAGGCTGATCACCTTGATGCCGCGCAACTGCATGTCGCGCGCCAGGGCCGTCATGGCGGCGGAGGCGGAGACCTGCACGTCGGAGAGGCGCTGGGCGAGGGCGGGCATGTTGCGATTCCGGTCCCTTGATCTTCAGGCGGCGCAGATTAGCAGCGGACGGCACGGCGCCAAGACCGGCGCCATATCCCGTGCGTGGCCCGCTGCATGTCCACGGCACGGCAGAAACGAAGTGGCACCATGAGGGCAAGCCTGTGCGCAACCGCCACGGCCGCCGCCTTCCCTGGCCGAACAGGTCCTGCCCTGGCGCAGGCCCTGCCATCACGACCGGCGCTTGCCATGAGCACGGGCGGGAGCGAGACTCCCGCCCGAACGCTGTCTCAGCGCATCCCGGCGCAGAAGCGCTGAATGCGGGTGCAGGCTTCCTTCAGCGCCGCATCGCTGGTGGCATAGCTGATGCGGAAATGGCCGGGATACATGAAGGCAGCGCCGTGCACGCAGGCGACGCCCTCCTCCTCCAGCAGCGCCGTGCAGAAATCCTCGTCCGTCTCGATCTTCCTGCCGCCCGCCGTGGTCTTGCCGATGCAGCCCTGCATGGAGGGGAAGACGTAGAAGGCGCCCTCCGGCTTGTGGCAGTAGAGGCCCGGCGCGGCGTTCAGCATCTCCACCACCATGTCGCGGCGGCGCTTGTAGGCTTCGCGCATCACCTCGATGGAGTCCTGCGGCCCGGTCAGCGCCTCAACCGCAGCGGCCTGGCTGATGCTGCTGGTGTTGCTGGTGCTCTGGCTCTGCAGCTTGTCCATCTGCTTGATCAGCGCGACCGGCGCGCCAGCATAGCCGATGCGCCAGCCGGTCATCGCATAGGCCTTGGAGCAGCCGTTCATCGTCACGGTGCGGTCGCGCAGCCGCGGCTCCACCTCCAGGATCGTCGCCGGCTTGAAGCCGTCATAGGTCAGTTTCCCGTAGATGTCGTCGGTGAAGATCCAGACATCCGGGTGGCGCATCAGCACGTCGGTGAGCTTCTTCAGCTCCTCCCGGCTGTAGGCGGCGCCCGTCGGGTTGCAGGGGTTGTTGAGGATGAACCACTTGGTCTTCGGCGTGATCGCCGCCTCAAGCTGCTCCGGGCGCAGCTTGAAGCCGCTGTTCTGGTCGCAGGCGACGATGACGGGCTTGCCCTCGGCCAGTTCCACGATGTCCGGGTAGCTGACCCAGCACGGCGCCGGGATGATGGCCTCATCGCCCGGATTGATGGTGGCGAGCAGTGCGTCGAAGATCACCTGCTTGCCGCCGGTGGCGACCAGAATCTCCTCCGGCTTGTACTCGATGCCGTGGTCTTCCTTGAAGCGGGCGCAGATGGCCTGGCGCAGCGCCGGCGTGCCGGCGACATCGGTGTACTTGGTCTCGCCCCGCTCGATGGCGGCGATGGCGGCGTCCTTGACGTTGCGCGGCGTGTCGAAATCCGGCTCTCCCGAGGAGAGCCCGATGATGTCACGCCCCGCGGCCTTCAGGGCCCGCGCCTTGCTGGTCATCGCAATGGTCAGCGAGGGGGAGATGCGGTCGAGGCGGTCGGCGGTCAGTTTCATGGGAACCCTGCGGGGCTGCGGCAAAGGCCGGGACCCTAGCCCTGCCCCCTCGCCGCTTCAACCCGCGCCGGGCAGGTTCCGGCGGCTCCGTTGCAGAATGAGGCCAGCCAGCCCCACCAGCAGCCCCACCACGGCCAGGATCACCGCCGCCAGGGCGTTCACCTCCGGCGTCACCCCCATGCGCAGGGCGGAAAAGACCAGCATCGGCAGGGTGGTCCCGGCCGGGCCGGAAACGAAGCTCGCCACCACCACATCGTCCAGGGAGAGGGTGAAGGCCAGCAGCCAGCCCGCCGCCAGGGCCGGGGCGATCAGCGGCAGGGTCACGGTGCGGAACACCGTGAAGGGCGAGGCGCCGAGATCCGCCGCCGCTTCCTCAAGGCTGCGGTCGAAGCCGGCCAGCCGCGCCTGCACCACTACGGCGACATAGGCCATGCCCACCGTGGCATGAGCCAGCAGCACGGTCAGGGCGCCGCGATTGGCCGGCCAGCCCAGGACTCCCTGCAGGGCGACGAAGAGCAGCAGCAGGGAGAGGCCCGTCACCACCTCCGGCAGCACCAGCGGCGCCCCGGCCAGGGTGCCGAACAGCGCCCGGCCGCGGAAGGGGCCCAGGCGGGACAGCGCCCAGCCCGCCAGCCCGCCCAGCAGCACCGCCAGCGTCGCGGAGCCGGCGGCGATGCGCAGCGACAGCCAGGCGGCTTCCAGCATCCGCTCATTCTCGGCCAGCGCCGCGAACCAGCGCAGCGAGAAGCCGCCCCATTGGAAGGGGATGCGGTCGGCGCTGAAGGCATAGCCCACCAGCAGCAGGATCGGGGCCCAGAGGAAGCCCAGGCCGAGGACGAGCCCCCAGCGCCTCATGACCTGGCCTCCAGCCGCTGGAACAGCCGGATCGGCAGGATCAGCGCCAGCAGCAGCGCCACCGCCAGGGCCGAGGCCAGGGGCCAGTCCCGGTTCTGGAAGAACTCGTCCCACAGCACCCGGCCAACCAGTTGCGCCTCCGGCGGGCCGAGCAGGGACGGGATCACGAATTCCCCCGCCGCCGGGATGAAGACCAGCAGGAAGCCCGCCGCCGCGCCCGGCAGCGACAGCGGAAAGGTCACGGTGCGGAACACGGTGAAGGGCGAGGCGCCCAGATCCGCCGCCGCTTCCTCCAACGCCGGGTCCAGCCGCAGCAGGGCGGCGGTCAGCGGCAGCACGGCGAAGGGCAGATAGGCATGCACCATGCCGATCAGCAGCGCCGTGTCGCTGTAGAGCAGCGGCACAGGCTCCTGCACCACTCCCAGCCCCATCAGCACCCCGTTCACCCAGCCACCATCCCGCAACAGCCCGATCCAGGCACCGACTCGCGGCAGGAAGCCGGTCCAGAAGGGCAGCAGCACCAGCAGCAGCAAGGGCAGCCGTCGCGAGGGCCGCGCCCGGGCGATGCCGAGCGCCAGCGGATAGGCCAGCAGCAGGCAGAGCCCCGCCGACACCCCCGCCACCCAGAGCGAGCGGAGGAAGGCCAGCGCATACCACCCGTCCTCGGTCAGCACCGCCAGGCTGGCGCCGCTACCCTGCCAGACCGGCCGCCCTGCCTCCCAGCCGAGGGGCGGCAGGAAGGGCGGCACGCCATCCGCCGGCTCCGCCAGGCCGATCGCCAGCAGGATCAGCACCGGCGCCGCGACGAAGAGCAGCAGCCAAAGCCAGGGTGGGGCGAGAAGCAGCAGCCGGCGCATCAATCGGCCAGCGGGATATTGGCCTCGGCCGCCCAGGCCAGCGCTACGGCGCTGCCGGGCGGGGGCGGCGAGGCGGCGCCAGGCAGCACCACGCGCAACACCTGCCCGCCGGACAGGGTCACCAGTGCCACCCAGCCCTCGCCGCGATAGGCCAGGTCCCGCAGCACGCCGCTGGCGGCATTGGCGGATGGCAGGGCCTCACCCGGTTCCAGAAAGCGGATGCGCTCCGGCCGCAGCGCCACGGTCAGCGCCTCCCCCGGCGCGTGCGGCGGCGGCTCGTTCAGGCGCAGCCTGCAGCCGGCGGCGGCGCATTCCACCGAGCCATCCGGCCCGACCCGCCCTTCCAGCAGATTGGCGGCGCCGAGGAAGCCAGCAACGAAGCGCGTCGCCGGCCGGTCGTAAAGCTCCTGCGGTGGGCCGTATTGCGCCAGCCGCCCCGCCTCCAGCACCGCGACCCGGTCGGCCAGGGCCAGCGCCTCGGCCTGGTCATGCGTCACCATGACGAAGGCGGCGCG
The DNA here is from genome assembly GCA_937930165.1 of uncultured Acetobacteraceae bacterium. Taxonomy (GTDB): domain Bacteria; phylum Pseudomonadota; class Alphaproteobacteria; order Acetobacterales; family Acetobacteraceae; genus CALGVL01. The sequence goes on along the minus strand of CALGVL010000272.1, from coordinate 10,714 downwards.
GGTCGCCCGCTGCACCGCGCGCAACTCGAAGCCGGTGCGCTCGCGCAGACCCGCATCCAGCGCCCCCAGCGGCTCGTCCAGCAACAGCAGCGGTGGGCGCTTCACCAGCGACCGCACCAGCGCCACGCGCTGCCGCTGCCCGCCGGAAAGCTGGTGCGGCCTGCGCTGCTCCATCCCCTGCAGCCCGACCATGGCCAGCACCTCCCCGACGCGCCGGCCGATCTCGGCCCGCCCTACGCCTTCCCGCCGCAGCCCATAGGCCACGTTGTCGAAGACCGAGAGATGCGGAAACAGCGCATAGGACTGGAACATCATGCTGACCGGCCGCCGGTGTGGCGGCAGGCCGGTCAGGTCCTGCCCTTCCAGCAGGATGCGGCCGGCATCCGGCGCCTCGAAGCCCGCCACCAGCCGCAGCAGCGTGGACTTGCCGGAGCCCGAGCCGCCGAGCAGCGCGATGAATTCGCCCCGTCTGACTTCCAGGTTCAGCCCGTCCAGCGCGAGGGTTGCACCGAAGCGCTTGGTGACGCCCTCCAAGCGCAGCAGGGGATCGGTCACTTCGTCAACGGCCCGACTTGAAGCGGTTCCACATCCGCCCGCGGGCGCGCTCGCCTGAGGCCGGCAGGGTGCCGGGGAGGAAGGCATGCTCCAGCACCGCCTCCGGCGGATGGACATTCGGATCTTCCCGCACCGCCTCGGCCACCAGGGGCCGGGAGGCCGGCACCGCATTCGGATAGCGGACGTGGCTGGTGATGGCGGCCATCACCTCCGGCCGCAGCAGGTAGTTGATGAAGGCATGCGCGGCCTCGGGATGCGGCGCATCGGCCGGGATGGCCAGCATGTCGAACCAGAGATGCGCGCCAGTCTTCGGTGCCAGATAGGTCAGTTCGATGCCTCGCCCTGCCTCCCGCGCCCGTGCCGCAGCCTGGATGACGTCGCCGCTATAGGTCAGCGCCACACAGATCTCCCCGGTCGCCAGCATGTCCACCAGCGCGCCGGAGCCGGGGATGGCGCGCAGATGCGGCCGGATGGCGAGCAGCGCCTGCTCCGCCGCGCGCAGATCCGCGGCCTGGGTGCTGTCCGGATCCTTGCCTAGCCAGTGCAGCACGGTCGGCAGCACATCCGTCGCGCTGTCCATCACCGCTAGGCCGCAGCGGGCCAGCCGCGCCGCATTCTCCGGCTTCAGTAGCAGGTCGAGTCTATCGGTCGGCGCATCCGGCGCCAGCTCGCGCACCTTGTCCGGCCGGAAGCCGAGCCCGACCGTGCCCCAGAGATAGATCGCGCCATGCCGGTTGCCCGGATCCGCCTTCGCTACCCGCTGCATCAGCCGCGGATCGAGGTTCCGCCAATTCGGAATCCGCTCCCGGTCCAGCGGCAGCAGCGCCCCGGCGCGGACCAGGCGGGCGAAGGTCGGCTCGCTGGACGGGACGATGATGTCATAGCCGGAGCGCCCCGCGGACAGCTTTCCTTCCAGCGTCTCCAGGCTGTCATAGACATCGTAGCGGATGCGGATGCCCGTCTCCTGCTGGAAGCCCTCCAGCACGCGCGGGTCGATATAGTCCGTCCAGTTGTAGACGTTCAGCACCTGCTGCGCCGCTGCCGGCGCCGCGGGCAGCAGCGCCAGGGCGAGCAGCAGGGCAAGAAGGGTCAGGCGTCGCATCTCGGTCCGGCCCCGGGGTCGCAGGAGCGTGTTCTAGCACGATGCGGTGCGCCCGCATCCCGGCAGTCCCAAGGAGTATTTTCCTTGACACCCCGAAACTGATCCTGTAACTCCACCCCTGCCGACGGGCGAACTGCGCCCGGCGCCCTTCCCGCACAATCCGCGACCGCAGCGTGCCCTGGCCCGGCCGGCCGGGGCGCGCCGCATTTGCGCGCCCCGAGACGGAGGACCCCGTGCCCTTCAGCGCCGCCGATCTTGCCGCCATCATCCAGGGCAGCAGCTTCACCCTCTGGCACTACCGTACCGCCGACAGCCGCGCCGCGGTCACCGCCGCCGGCTATTTCGCCCCGGTGGCGGACCGGCTCCGCCCCGGCGACCTGATGATGCTGCAGGCCGCGGATGCCATGGCCCTGCTGCCCATCCGGGTCGGACCCGTCCTCGGCACCGGCGTCACACTCGATGGCGCTGTGGGACCAATGAACACGGTGCGCAGCCTGGCGCAGCGCTTCTCCCTCTCCCAAACCGCCTCGGCGGTGGTGCGCACCATCACCCTTGCCCCCATCGCCGCCAGCATCGTCGCCGGCACGGCCATCCAGGCCAGCGCCACGGTGACCGGGCCGGTGAGCCAGGTGGTCTTCAGCATCCGCGACGCAACCGGCGCCGTGCTCCCGCCGGTGCGCACCATCACGGTCAAGGACGGCAGGGCCACCGTCAGCTTCTTCTCCCCGCCCATCGGCAGCGGCTACCGCATCCGCGCCGAGGATGCGGCTGATCCCACGGTCGGCGTCACCTCCCGCAGCTTCAATGTCGGTCCCGACCTGAAGCTGCTGCTACTGGAGGACGACTCCCGCCTGCTGACCGAGGCCGGCGACCGCCTGACGCAATAGACTGCCCGCACCGCTCCCCTTTCCCCCGCCCCTCCCGGAAGGATCTCCATGCCCGACGCGAGAATCAGCGAGCTTCCCGCCGCCGCCCTGCCCCTCGGCGATGCGGATCTCGCGCCGCTGGTCCAGACCAGCGGTGCGACCAGCGAGACCAGGCGCGCCACCATCGCGCAATTGCGCGACGCCGTGCTCGCCGACCGCGGCCTGCATGTGCGCGACTACGGCGCCAGGGGCGACGGCACGACCGATGATGCGCCCGCCTTCCAGGCCGCGATCGACGCCCTGAAGGCCATGGGCGGCGGCACGCTGCTCCTCGGCCCGCGCAATTACCGCATCGCCTCCCCCATCCTGGTGGATGGCGTGACCGTGCGCCTCCAGGGCGCCGGCTTCACCGAGGGCCCCGGCCCCGGCCAAGGCAGCTGGCTGGTGATCGACACGCCGGGCTTCACTCCGCTGACCTTCACCGGCGCCCTCGCCCGCGGCTCTGCTATCCGCGACATCGCGGTGCGGCAGATCCATGGCGCCGCGCTGAACGAGAACTGGGCGCCTACCGCCCATGACTGGGTGGTGCGGGTGGAGGACTGCTACGGCGGCATCGACATCGACAACCTGCTGCTCAGCGGCGTCAACAAGGGCATCTACTGCCGCAATTCCGGCCGGCTCGACATCCGCCGGCTGCGCGGCCAGATCTTCGCCTGCGGTGTCGAGATCGACCAGTGCTACGATGTGCCGCGCCTGCACAACCTGCATTTCTGGCCCTTCTGGAGCGACGACTCCAATGTCCTCCGCTGGACCCAGGCGCATGGCGACGCCCTGGTCTTCCGCCGCACCGACGGCGTCTTCATCGACCAGGCCTTCGCCCTCGGCTATCGCAGCATGTTCCGCTTCGCCGCCTCGGCCGACGGCGTCACCACGAAATTCTACATCGGCCAGGCCTATGTCGATTTCTGCAAGTACGGCGTCTGGGTCGAAGGCGACGGCACCGACGGGCAGATCGCCAACCTGACCACCCAGGGCGAGATCTTCGCCAGCGGCGGCCAGCCGCTACCGGGGTCGAGCGGCCTCTATGTCAGCGCCAGCGGCACGCGCATTCAAATCGGCAACCTACGCGTGGACACGGTGGAGGACAACCCGCTGCGGCTGGAGGGCAGCGGCAACCGGCTCGACCTCTTCGCCCTGCGCTGCCTGCGCTTCAACAGCCGCGGCACCGGCGCGGCGGCAATCCACCTGGCGGATTCCGGGGCCAGCGCGCCGAACACCGTCTATCTCGGCTCGCCGCCGCTGCTGGAGGGGCCGAATCCGGGACCGCTGACCAATGGCGGCAGCAACGGCATCCTGGCGATGCAGGCGCCGGCGGGCCATGCCGGCCGTCCCGGCCTGATGCTCGGCGGCACCGATACCGGGCTGTTCGCGCCTGCCGCCGGCATCCTGGCCGGCGCGGCGGGCGGGGTGGAGGTGCTGCGCGCCACCGCTGCCGGCACCCTCACCCTGGGCGGTATGCCGGGCAGCCATGCGCTGGAGGTGGCGACGCCGCTTTCCACCGCCAATCGCGTGCTCGTCAGCGGCAGCGCCGCCGGCGGGACCGTGTCGGTGCAGGCGCAGGGCGCGGACGCCAGCATCGGCCTTGCGCTGGCCCCGAAGGGCAGCGGTGCGTTGAGCGCGCAAGTGCCGGACAACACCACCGCCGGCGGCAACGCCCGTGGCGCGAATGCGGTGGATTGGCAGGTCCTGCGCTCCGCGGCGGCGCAGGTGGCAAGCGGCGCGCAGTCTGTCGTGAGTGGTGGCGCCGGCAACATCGCGGACGGCGCCGCCTCCTGGGTGCCCGGCGGCGAGGCCGCGACGACGCGAGGCGTCCGTGGGCGCGGCGCCTGGGCCGCCGGTCAGTTCGCCACGCCGGGCGACGCGCAGGCGGGCGAGTATGTGCTGCGCGGGCAGACCACCGATGGCAGTCCCCTCGTGCTGACCACGGATGGCGGCCCGCCCGGCTCCTCGAACCAGGTGACGCTGCCGCACCGCTCGACCTATGCCTGCCGCATCCTGGTGGTGGCGAAGGTTGCAACCACCGCCGGCACCAAGGCCCTATGGGAGTTCACCGCGCTGGCGCGCCGGGACTTCGGGGCGAACCCGCTCGTTACCGCCTCGCCGAGCGGCGCGGCGGGACCGACCATTGCGGCCGGCGTCGCGACCGGCTGGACCGTTGCGGGCGGCGCCGATGCCTCGAACGGCACCATGTCGATCACCGTCACCGGCCCCGCCGATGCCACGGTCAAATGGGTGGCGCGTGTCATGAGTGTGGAGGTGGTGGGCTGATGGCCCTGCAGATCGCAATCCCGGTCGGTGCGTCCGGCATCACCGCGACCTACTGGCGCCATGCGGAGGGCGGCTGGTCCTTCGCCAATCTGCCGCCCGGCGCCGCGGGCGAGTCCGAGGCACCAGACGGCATGTTCTGGCTGTCCTTCGTAGGGTACCGCGACAGCGCAGCGCGCATCGGCGGGCTGGAGCCGGTGCCGGGCGCGAGCCTGCGCATCTGGCTGACCTACGGCGACGTGCAGCGGTTCGTCGCCGAGGCGGGCGGGAATTTCCGCACCGCCGTCTACCTCGCCGCCAAGGCCGCTCCGGTCTTCTCCGGCGCGGAGGATGCGTGATGGGCAAGGTTATGACCTGAACCGATGCCGTTGCCTCGCCCTCCGCAACAGCGGCACCGGCGAGGCCGGAAGACCCTCAAGCGCGGTGGCGGGCTGAGCGCCGCCACAACGGCATCCAGCAACAGGAAGTTCCCCGATGGCCTTTCTGAAGCCGATCGAGATCAGCAATACCGGCCTGGTCGCCGCCTATTGGCGCCTGACCCACTGCCAGGTCCACCATGACGCCGGCATCGCCGAATTCCGCCTGCACGGCTATCCGAGCCGAGAGGCGCGCATCGCCGGCAAGGCGCCGCTGCCGGCCATCCTCTACCGGCTGACACCCCTGGAGATCGGCGTGGAGAACCTGCACGCCCTGACCACGGCCGCACTCTACGTGGCGGCGAGGCAGCAGCCCGCGGCCGATGGCACGGTCTGGTTCGCCGATGCCGAGGACTGCTGAGGCAGTCCCCTCGGGACGCAAGCGCAACCCCCATCCCTCCGGAGCCACCCCATGCCCGACCTGACCGATTACGCGAAGAACCTGCTCGGCCGCGCCCTCTGCGCCCGGGCGCCCGCCCTGCCGAGCCAGGTCTTCCTCGGCCTGGGCACCGGCGGCAGCGATGCCACCGGCCTGACCGGCGAGCCGACCGGCAACGGCTATGCCCGCCAGCGCGTCACCTTCAGCGGCACCGGCGCGCAGCAGAACACGGATGCGATCCGCTTCACCTTCACCGCCGCCGCCGGCACCCTGACCCATGTCGGGCTGTTCGACGCGCCGACCGGGGGCAACCCGCTCACCTGGTCGGCTCTGGACCAGGCGGTGGCCGTGACCGGCCCCGGCACGGTCACGATCAACCCGGCCGGGCTGGTGCTGAGCCCCGCCTGACGCAAGCGGGGGCGGCCTGGCCGCCCCCCTTCGCCGCGGCGAACCGCGTGGCACGGCGCGCGTTCCGCCGGCATCCGCGGCCGGACTGCCGGCACCGCCCGGCAGAGGGATGGAACAAAGAGATGCGCGCGGAACCCCTGGAGGTCACGATCCCGCCGCTCGGCCTGGGCGGCAGCTTCGCCATGCCGGAGCCCGGGGCCGGGGTGGTGATCTTCGCGCATGGCAGCGGCAGCGGCCGCTTCAGCCCGCGCAACCGCTTCGTCGCCGAGGGGCTGCGGCAGGCGGGGCTCGGGACGCTGCTGCTCGACCTGTTGCGGCCGGAGGAGGCGGAGGACCGCCGCAAGGTCTTCGACATTCCCCTGCTGGCGGAGCGGCTCGGCCAGGCGACAGACTGGGTATTGTCCGAGCATGGCGCGGGCGGCGCGGTGCCGGTCGGCTATTTCGGCGCCAGCACCGGCGCCGGGGCGGCGCTGCTGGCCGCGGCGGGCGATCCGCGACGGGTGCGGACAGTGGTTTCCCGCGGCGGCCGTCCCGACCTCGCCGGGCCGGAGGCGCTGGGCCGGGTGCGGGCGCCGGTGCTGCTGATCGTCGGCAGCCTGGATGTAGAGGTGCTGGCCCTGAACCGCGCCGCCGCCGCCCGGCTCGGCGGCGAGGCAGAGCTGCGCGTCGTTCAGGGCGCCAGCCACCTCTTCGAGGAGCCGGGCACGCTGGACACGGTCGTGATGCTGGCCCGCGACTGGTTCAGCCAGTGGATCGGCAAGGACCTCGGCCGGCCATGAGCAGGCAGCCGAGGCGGCGGACCCGGCGCCGCTGATTCTCAGCGCTTCGCCTCGACCAGCCCGTGCTGCTCCCGCACCGCGTGGAAGCGGAGCATGGGCCATTCCTCCTCCGCCCGCCTGCGGCGCCAGTCGGAGGCGAAGAAGGCGACCAGCGCGCCGTCATGGTCCTCCCCGGCATCGCGGCGATTGGCGGCGGCGAAGCGGTCCAGCGCGGCGCGGTCCTCGCCCGTCACCCAGCGCATCACCTGCCAGGGCGTCGCATCGAAGCCGGCGGGCACACCATATTCCACCCTCAGCCGCGATTGCAGCACGTCGAGCTGCAGCTGCCCGACCACGCCGACCACGGGCACGGAGCCGTCCAGCGGGCGGAACAGCTGCACCACCCCCTCCTCGGCAAGCTGGTCCAGCGCGGTGCGCAGCTTCTTCGCCAGCATCGGATCCTCCAGCCGCACATGGCGGAGGATTTCCGGCGCAAAGCTGGGCACGCCGCGGAAGTGCAGGTCCTCGCCCTCGGTCAGGGTGTCGCCGATGCGCAGCGTCCCGTGATTGGCGATGCCGACCACATCGCCCGGCCAGGCTTCCTCCGCCACCTGCCGGTCCTTGGCGAAGAAGAAGAGCGGCGCGTTCACCGGCACCTGCTTGCCCGTCCGCACCTGCTTCAGCCGCATTCCCTTGGTGAGCTTGCCGGAACAGAGCCGGACGAAGGCCACGCGGTCGCGGTGGTTCGGGTCCATGTTCGCCTGGACCTTGAAGACGAAGCCGGTCAGCTTCTCCTCGCCGGGTTCGACCGGACGCGGATCGGCGCTGCGCGGGCGCGGCGGCGGGGCATAGCGCGCCAGCCCGTCCAGCAGATGGCCGATGCCGAAATCGCGCAGCGCACTGCCGAAGAAGACCGGGGTGAGATGACCCTCGCGGAATTTCTCCAGGTCGAATTCGGGGCAGGCGGCCTCGGCCAGCGAGGCTTCCTCGCGCAGCGCCGCCGCCCGTGCCTCGCCCACCAGCGCATCCAGCTTCGGGTCATCCAGGCCCGAGAGGCGCACCGCCGAGGCGTCGTCGGCATCCACGGGCAGGAAATGCTTCGCCAGCAGATCCCAGGTGCCGGCGAATTCGCTGGCGCGGCCGACCGGCCAGGCGACCGGGGCGGCGTCCAGCGCCAGGGTCTTCTCGATCTCGTCGATCAGCTCGAAGGGGTCGCGCCCCTCGCGGTCCATCTTGTTGACGAAGGTGATGATCGGGATGTCGCGCAGGCGGCAGACCTCGAAGAGCTTCCGGGTCTGGCTCTCGATGCCCTTGGCGGCGTCCAGCACCATCACCGCTGCGTCAACGGCGGTCAGGGTGCGATAGGTGTCCTCGGAGAAGTCCTCGTGGCCCGGCGTGTCGAGCAGGTTGAAGACCAGGCCGCCGCGCTCGAAGGTCATCACGGAGGTGGCGACCGAGATGCCGCGATCCTGCTCGATCTTCATCCAGTCGGAACGGGTCCGCCTGGCGTTTCCTTTCGCCCGCACCGCGCCGGCAAGCTGGATCGCGCCGCCGCGCAGCAGCAGCTTCTCGGTCAGGGTGGTCTTGCCGGCGTCGGGATGGGCGATGATGGCGAAGGTGCGCCGCCGCCCCGCCTCGAAGGCAACAGGGGAAGCGGCCGCGCTGGCATGCTCGGCGAGAACGTCCACGGGCTCGGTCTCTCTGGGGATTCCGTGCTGATCTAGGCTCCCTGACCCGTGAAGGCCAGGGGCAGGACGGTAACGATCACCCTGCCTCGGCCAGCAGCGCCCCGAGATCCAGCCGGCGCGTCACCATGGCCAGATGGCCCTCCGCATCCCGCGGCCATTCCGGGCGCGGCCGGTCCCGGTAGAGCTCCACCCCATTGCCGTCCGGGTCGCGCAGATAGATGGCCTCGCTGACCCCGTGGTCGGCGGCGCCTTCCAGCGGGATCCCGGCCTCCAGAACCCGGCGCACCGCCTGGGCCAGGGACTTCCGGTCCGGATAGAGCAGGGCAACGTGATAAAGGCCGGTCGTGCCGGGGGGCGGCCAGGAGCCGCCCTCGCTCTCCCAGGTGTTGAGGGCGATATGGTGGTGATAGCCGCCGGCCGAGAGGAAGACGGCCTGGCGGCCCATGCGCTGCTGCTCCTCCAGCCCGATCACATCGCGCCAGAAGCGAAGCGCCCGGTCGAGATCGGCAACCTTCAGATGCACATGGCCGATCCGCACATCCGGGTGGATGTTGGCGGTAGCGGCGGCTTCGGGCCGGGGCTGGTCATCGGGCATCGGGGCTCTCCTGCGTCCTGCAGGGATCTGGTCACGCCGCGCCACAAGGTCCAATGGAGGCCATGGATGATGCCCATCGGCCAGGCCGATGGGCCGGATATGAGAAAGGCGGCGGAGAGACCCGCCGCCTTCGTCATTCGTTCCGCTTCGCGTCAGGCGTTGTGCAGCCGCCGCTCCACGATCTGCTGCTTCATGCTCTTCTGCAGCTTCTCGAAGGCGCGGACCTCGATCTGCCGCACCCGCTCCCGGCTGATGCCGTATTGCTGGGAGAGTTCTTCCAGCGTGGTCGGTTCGTCCTTGAGGCGGCGTTCGATCAGGATGTGCCGCTCCCGCTCGTTCAGCGTCTTCAGCGCCTCGCCGAGCAGCATGCGACGGTTGGAGAGATCCTCGCGCTCGGCGAGTTCGGTCTCCTGCGATTCCTGCTCGTCCACCAGCCAGTCCTGCCACTCGCCCTCGCTGTCGGCGCGGACGGGGGCGTTCAAGCTGTGGTCCGGGCTGGCGAGGCGCCGGTTCATGGACACCACGTCCTGTTCCGGCACGTCGAGCGTCCGGGCGATCTTCGCCACTTGTTCCGGCTGCAGATCGCCTTCCTCCAGCGCCGCCATCTGGCCCTTCAGCCGGCGAAGGTTGAAGAAGAGCTTCTTCTGCGCCGCGGTGGTGCCCATCTTCACCAGCGACCAGCTATGCAGGATGTATTCTTGTATGGCGGCACGGATCCACCACATGGCGTAGGTGGCCAGACGGAAGCCGCGATCCGGATCGAACCGCTTCACCGCCTGCATCATGCCGACATTGCCTTCGCTGATCAGCTCCCCCAGCGGCAGGCCGTAGCCGCGATAGCCCATGGCGATCTTCGCCACGAGCCGCAGGTGGGACGTGACCAGCTTGTGTGCCGCCTCCTGGTCGCCCTCATCCTTCCAGCGCTTCGCGAGCTGGTATTCCTCCTCCGGAGAGAGCATCGGAAACTTCCGAATCTCCTGGAGGTAGCGGGTGAGGTTGCCCTCGGGAGCGATAGGTATGACCGAGCTGGAAGCCATTGGGAACATCTGCCTCCTGGCCGGATGAGCCACCCCGTGACGGCGGCGCCCTGTCCGGCGACCGATCCTGGCAGTCCGAACGTCATGCGAGCCCACCCGACCGAGCGGGCCCCGGTCACGACGGGGCGAGCCAAGCTTGCTGGCCGGGCTTGAGCGGCACCCGCACGACGCTGCCGAACGGCACTATATAGCGCCGGTGGCGCTTGAGGCAAGAAAAACCGACCAAGTTACTCGGTTACTCGCGGTTACAATCCAGCAGGCCGATCAAGCCGGCGAAGTCGGCCGGTGGCGGGGTGGAGAAGCGCAGCATCTCCCCCGTGACCGGATGGCGAAAGCCCAGCGTGGCGGCGTGCAGCGCCTGGCGCGGGAAGGCCAGCAGCGCCTCCCGCTGCGCCGGCGGCAGCAGACGGGCGGCAGCCGGGGTACGGCGCAGATAGACCGGGTCCCCCACCAGCGGATGGCCGGCATGGGCCAGATGCACCCGGATCTGATGCGTGCGGCCGGTGGCCAGGCGGCAGCGCAGCAGGGCGCAGGCGGCGCCCCAGGCGCGCTCCGTCGCGTAGCGGGTCAGGGCCGGCTTGCCGC